>CAYYJE010000049.1:18266-22219 GCA_964472165.1 uncultured Prolixibacteraceae bacterium
AATGGGCTTCTCCACTTATGAATATCTTAACATGAATCTGAGTCCTAGCACTAAAGATTTAAGACTTAAGACTTAAGACTTTCTATTTGTAATTCAGGTTTTCGGGAAGGAATTTTTCCACGAATTCCGTGGTGACCCCTTTGCGGCGGGCATACTCTTCCACTTGGTCTCGGCCGATCTTTTCCACGCCAAAGTAGCGTGATTCAGGATGGGCAAAGTACTGTCCGCATACCGAGGCGTTGGGATACATGGCAAAATGTTCGGTGAGGGTTATCCCCGCCTCTTCCGCATTGAGGAGCCGGAAGAGGATCTCCTTTTCGGAGTGTTCCGGACAGGCAGGGTATCCCGGTGCAGGTCTGATTCCCTGGTAACCGGTGTGAAAAAGGTCGTGCAGGGAGAGGTTTTCCTCAGGAGCATAACCCCATAACTCCTTTCTTACCAGGAGGTGCAGGTATTCTGCAAAAGCCTCGCTGAGCCGGTCGGCCAGGATTTCCAGGAGAAGAGCCTTGTAGTCGTTGTGTTCTTCCCGGAATTTGTGGATCCACTTTTCGATGCCGATTCCAGCGGTCACGGCAAATCCCCCGCAATAGTCGGCCTTCCCTGATTCCAGGGGAGCCACAAAATCGGCCAGACAAAGGTTTGCCTGTCCCTCTTTCTTCTTCTCCTGTTGCCGGAGATGGCGGAAAGTCCCCAAAAGCTCCTTTCTGCTTTCATCGGTGAAGAGGAAAATATCGTCGCCCGAAGCATTGGCAGGCCAGAGGCCCACCACTCCATTGGCCTGAAGCATCCTGTTCGCGATCACTTCGTCGAGCAGTTCGCTGGCCTCCGCGTAGAGTTTCCGGGCCGCCTCCCCCTGAAGAGGATCGCCAAGGATCTGCGGAAAGCTCCCTTTAAGTTCCCAGGCCATGAAAAAGAAAGTCCAGTCGATATATCTTCGCAGCTTTTCCAATGGAAAGTCCGTGAATTTTCTGACACCTGTAAATTCAGGCTTGAAGAGAGCCGTTGACGACCAATCAATGGCCGGCTTATTGGCCCTTGCCTTTTCCAGAGTAACATATTCCCGGGGTTTCCGCTGATCCTGGAAGCGGCAAATCTCTGCGTATTCGTCACGCACCTGCTGCAGGAATTCCCCATTCCCTGCAATGAGGGAGGCCACCACGCGTGTGGAGAGGGAAGCGTCCTTGACGTGTATCACCGGAGCAGAATAGTGAGGGGCGATTTTCACGGCCGTATGGATTTTGGAGGTCGTGGCACCGCCGATCAGCAGGGGAAGTTTCATACCCCGGCTTTCCATCTCCCTGGCTATCTCGGCCATCACCTCCAGCGACGGGGTGATCAGTCCGCTTAACCCCACAATATCGGCCTTTTCGGCAACCGCCGTATCGAGAATTTTATCGGTGGGCACCATCACCCCCAAGTCAACCACGTCGTAATTGTTGCATCCAAGCACCACCCCCACGATGTTCTTGCCGATGTCGTGGACATCGCCCTTCACCGTGGCCAGCAGGATCTTCTTGCGTTGTTCGGGAAGGGGAAATTTTCCCTTATCGGCTTCTATGTATGGCAACAGGAATGCCACCGCTTTTTTCATCACCCGGGCCGACTTGATGACCTGGGGCAGGAACATTTTCCCCGATCCGAAGAGTTCACCCACGATATTCATGCCGGCCATCAGAGGACCTTCAATAATACTAAGCGCCGGTGCGTAAATTTTTACCGCTTCCGCCATATCTTCGTCGACGAAGTCGGTGATTCCCTTCACCAGGGCATGGGCGATCCGTTCCGCCAGGGGCAGATGACGCCACTCTTCCTTCCGTTCTTCGGGTTTTCCGTTGGTCTGAAGCCGGGAGGCGATATCAAGGAGTCGTTCCGTAGCATCCGGCCGGCGGTTCAGCACAAGGTCCTCCACCCTTTCGAGCAGGTCAGGTTCTATTTCATCGTAGATCTGGAGCATTCCGGGATTGACGATGCCCATATCGAGGCCTGCCGCAATGGCATGGAAGAGAAAAACCGAATGCATGGCCTCCCTGACGGTGTCGTTCCCCCTGAAGGCAAAGGAGACATTGCTGATGCCCCCGCTGGTGCGGGCAAAGGGAAGATTCTGTTTGATCCAGCGGATGGATTCTATATAGTCAACCGCGTAATTGTTGTGTTCCTCGAGGCCGGTGCCGATGGTCAGCACGTTTGGATCCAGGATGATGTCCTCGGGAGGGAAGCCCACCTCTTCCGTCAGAATTTTGTAGGCGCGGGTGCAGATCTCCTTTCTCCGTTCCAGGGTATCGGCCTGTCCCTTTTCGTCGAAGGCCATCACCACCGCTGCCGCCCCGAATCGCCTGATGGTCCGGGCATGCGCTCTGAAGACCTCCTCGCCTTCCTTCAGGCTGATGGAGTTGACGATGGCCTTTCCCTGAACGCACTTGAGACCGGCTTCGAGCACCTCCCATCGCGACGAGTCGATCATCACGGGCAAGCGGGCGATGTCGGGTTCCGCCATCATCAGGTTGAGGAAGATGACCATCTCTTTTTCGGCATCGAGCATGGCATCATCGAGGTTGATGTCAATGGCCTGAGCGCCGTTCTCCACCTGGTCGCGCGCGATGGCCAGCGCTTCTTCGTACTTACCGTCACGGATAAGCCGGGCAAATTTACGGCTTCCCGCCACATTGCATCGCTCCCCGATGTTGAGAAAGTTGTTCTCCGGGGTGATGACCACGGGTTCGAGACCGGTAAAGCGGGTGAGGTGGTCGTGGGGTATCACCTCATGGGGCCGGGCCGTTGCCGCAGCACGGGCAAACTCCCGGATATGGGCGGGTGTGGTGCCGCAGCAGCCCCCCACAATGTTCACATAACGGTGTTCGAGGTAATCACGGATCTGGGAACCCATGCTTTCAGGGGTCTCGTCATATCCCCCGAACTGGTTGGGCAATCCGGCATTGGGGTGGGCGCTGATGAAGAAAGGAGCTTTCTGGGAGAGTTCCCTCAGGTAAGGTTTCAGTTCGGCCGCCCCCAGGGAACAGTTGAGTCCAATTGACAGCATCTTCACATGGGCCAGCGAATGGAGGAAAGCCTCCAGAGTCTGTCCCGAAAGCGTGCGCCCGCTGGCATCGGTAATAGTTCCCGAAATCATCACCGGCAGTTCCAGGCCTCGAGATTCCAGGACCTCTTCAATGGCCACCATGGCAGCTTTGGCATTCAGCGTGTCGAAGATGGTTTCCACCAAGAGAAGCTCTGCACCCCCGTCGATAAGCCCTTCCACCTGCTCCCGGTAGGACGCCTTTACCTCATCAAAAGTCACCGCCCGGAAACCAGGATTGTTGACATCGGGAGAGAGCGAAAGGGTCTTATTGGTAGGTCCGATGGCCCCCGCCACATAACGGGGTTTTTCGGGATTGGCAGAGGTAAATTCATCGGCCAGGTTACACGCAATCTCCGCGGAGGCTTTGTTCATGGCACGCACCCAGGCCTCCGTGTGGTAATCGGACTGTGAGATAGGCGTCGAATTAAAGGTATTGGTCGACAGAATGTCGGCACCAGCCTCCAGGTACTGACGGTGAATCGAGGCAATGACCTCCGGCTTGGTGAGGGAGAGAATATCGTTGTTACCCTTCAGGTCGTGAGGGTGGTTGGCAAACAGCTCCCCCCGGAAATCCTTTTCGGTAAGGTTGTAGTCCTGGATCAGCGACCCCATGGCCCCGTCAAGCACCAGCACACGGTGTTTCAGTTCTTCATGTATGTCTTTCTTAACCATCTCCACTTGTTGAGTATTCCTGATTCCTCATTTTTAATTATTTATTTTTTATTCCCCGTTTTCCCGTTTCTCAGGCAGAAGCATGTACAAATCTCACTTCAAAATTACCCCTGATTCCGGTTTTATCTTCGCAAATGATGACCAGGGAGCGGATTTCGGGGAATTGTTCCGAATATTTTAACACCGATTTTATATCGGCGGGGGT
>CAYYJE010000050.1:0-21627 GCA_964472165.1 uncultured Prolixibacteraceae bacterium
CCTGAATCTGCCATAGCCCGATTTTTTGGGGAGTGACCAGCCAGTATTGATGGTCTGGTCCCGGAATGACCCTCTCTGCCGTGGCATACTCTCCCAGAAGGCTGTTCATCCGGTCGTAGGGAATAATCTGCTCTTCCAAATCATCGAAAGTAAAGAGCTTCTCCCCTGTGGTGAAGACCATCCGGTTTTCCAGGTTAAAAACCCTGAGGGAATTGTCTTTTCCAAATACCGATTTTTCACCGTAATATTCCGCCACGAAAATAGAATCTCGTGCCCTGTTGAACCGCAATCGGTAAATACCCCTGTGCATATGCCCGGCCCACAGGTTGCCCAGATGATCAAACTCAATAAACCGGATCAATTCATTAAAATTATAAATTACCCGGTCAGGCACCAGGCGGCCTTCAACCATTCGGTATCTCACCAGGTTGGAGTAAGTGCACTGAATGTAAGTTCCCTGATCATGGGGATCAGGTCGCAATGAAAATCCGCCCGACACCCCCGAAATCTGCCTGGCTTCTCCCCCGGACAGGGAAAAAGCACCGTTGTTGTGACCTGCAATCAGCTCATCCCCTATCACTTCCAGGTCCCAAACCTGTCCCTGGGTTCCCGGTACAAGCCTGAAATCTCCGGGGACCCCAGCCATCTCTCCTTCAAAAAGCCCCTGGTTGGTCCCCAGATAGAGTTTCCCTTCAAAGATACTGGCATCATACACTGCCCCGATTCCTTCCACAGCGTATAACCGAATCCCGCTTGCAGGAGATGCAGAAATGAAATCGATTCCACGGTCGAGGGCACTCCAGATATTCCCTTCCCGGTCACAGAAAAGTCCCAGAACCGTATTGTTCTGCATTCCACTCCTGCTGTTCAGGTGCCATTTTAAAACACCATTCCTGTCCACGAGGAAAATACCGTCCTGAATGGTCCCCATTGCCAGGTCACCCGTTGGCAGTTGACAGGCCCGGTTTACCTCTTTACCCCGGAAGAGTTCATTCAGGGGAGTGGCCCACTCTTCCACCTTTCCTTCCTCCACCAGATAAAGCCCGTGCGAAGCCGTCCCCATCAAAAAGCGGTCCTGATCCCAGGGAACCATAAACCGCATGGCCTTACCCCTGAAAAAATCACCAGTCACAAATGGAACTTTCAGCTTGTCACGAAGTTCATAAATTCCTTCATCCATCTCATTGATAAACAAACGCCCACCAACCAGGGCTGCGGCATTGACAAAACGATCATATTTAAAAGAGGTAAACTCCCCGTTTTCATAAATTAAAAGTTGAGTGAATGAATGGAACAAAATCCGGCTGCCATCCAGGAAAATATTCCAGAATTCGACATTGGGAGTCAGGAATACCCCGGCCTTTTCTTTCAGGGAAGAATAATTCAATCCGCCCTGGTCATCCCGTCTCCATACGCCCAGTTCCTGATAGCCGCTTGTATATACATTCCCATCGGGAGCAGCCGCCACTGCTCTGATGATGTTTCCGTCGGGAGAGGGATGAAGTACCCAGGTGGAACCGTCGAATTCCAGCAAACCTGCACTGTTGGCAACGTAAATGATCCCTGCGGTATCCTGGGTCACACACCAGTTCTGACTTGATGCTCCATATCCAGTTTTAGAAAAACTCCTTACTCCGGGAGTTACTTCCTCTGCTCCTTTCAACCTGAAGGGGAACATTAATCCCCCAAGCAGAACCCAAATACACCACTTTTTCATAATATCCCCCATTCTAAACCAATGACCCATAAAACACCCTCTTTAAAAGCGTTTTTTTCACCTGTATGTACTGGTTTTGCAGCTGCTTCAAATACCTCATCAAATAAGAGTGCCGGAAAATGTAAAAATAAATAATTCTATGTAAATTTATTCTTCTAATCCGTTCGGATAAAATATTTTACGCATAAAAATTCTGACATGGTGAGTTAATAATGAGTCGTCTGATTAACTCAGTTTCTGTGTAAGAAATTTTAGTGAGGTCTGAGAAAAACAGGGAATGTAAAGAATTGATAAATTCAAATCAAAATAATTAAATCATCGAACTATGAAGAGATTTATTCTGCTAATGATTTTAACCAGCATGGTTTCTGTCATGGCCGCCCAACCCCGGATAACGGTAACCGGGAAGGTCACTGAAGCCGACGGACAGGGGATTCCCGGGGTCAGCATACTGGTGAAGGGTACCATGATAGGTACGATCACCGACTTCGACGGGAACTACTCCCTCGAGACCGATCCTCAAAGCACTTTGCTTTTTAGTTTTGTGGGCTTCACCACCGTTGAAATGCCCGTAGCCAATCAGACCGTCATCAATGTCCAGCTCAGGGAGCAGGCATTTGATGTGGAAGAGGTAGTGGTCGTAGGGTATGGTACCCAGAAAGTAAAGGACCTGACCTCCTCTATTACTACTGTAAAATCGGAAGAACTGGCCAAAACCCCCTCGGGACAGGCTATGCAGGCCTTACAGGGCAAAGTGGCCGGTTTGCAGGTAGTGAGTTCCGGATCTCCGGGCAACAGTCCCACCATCCGTGTCCGGGGTATCGGTTCATACCCGGGACAAAACAACGAAGCCCCGCTCTATGTGGTCGACGGCATGTTCTTTGACAACATCGACTTTCTCAATCCAGCCGACATCGCCTCCATCTCCGTACTCAAGGATGCCTCTGCTGCTGCCATCTACGGGGTGAGGGCTGCCAATGGGGTTGTACTCATCGAAACAAAATCGGGTGGGTACAATAAAAAAACCGAAATTTCCTACGACGGGTATTATGGGATGCAAGTGGCCCAGAACGTGCTCAAGATGGCCAATGCCGAGCAGTTCACCACCATGGCCATGGAGTCGGGATCGGCCGCCGACGCCAGCTTTATCCTCAATGCCATGCAACGCTATGGCCGGAGCAGGGTCAACCCCAACGTTCCTGATGTCAATACCGACTGGTACAAGGAGATCCTCCGTCCTGCCGGCATCCAGAACCACAGTATCAGCGTGGAGGGTGGCAACGAGGGCGCCTCTTACTCAGTCGGAGCCAATTACTTCGCCCAGGAGGGTATCCTCGACATGAAAAACCAGTATGAGCGTTTCAACCTCCGCACCAAACTCGATTTCAAAGCCACAGACTGGTTTACCATCGGCGGCAATATGATTTTGAGCAATGCACTGAAAAATGGAGAGGAAGCCGGCGCCTGGAACCAGGCCTACTTTGCCGTTCCCATTCTCCCGGTGTTCGATGAAAACCTTGCGGGCATTGCCGAACCCGAAAACTATGCCAATGCCCAGGACCTGGGATACCGCAGCGGCCAGAACCCCTTCCCCACCCTCCGCTACAGCGACAACCGGCTGAAAATCCGTAAGCTCATGGCCAATTTCTACGCCAAAATCGACATTCTACCCAAAAAGCTGGATTTTAAAACCACTTACAACCATGCTTTCACCTCCCTCGAAGAGCGGAATGTGCGCCTGCCCTATTTCATCGGCAACAGTTTCCAGAGGGAAAACGCTACGATCAATAAAAGTACGGGGGTCTATTCCGACCAGATCTGGGACAATGTGCTGACCTATACCGACAATTTCGACCTTCACTATATCACGGTGATGGCAGGAACATCCTTCAGAGATGAAGCCTACAACGGACTCCGTGCCCAGGGACTCGACTTCCCCTGGCAAAGGGAAGAGTCGTGGTACATCGACCAGTCGCAGGAAAAACCCGAAGTGTCTGTGGGCGACGGAGGTTCCCGCCAATATGGCCTCTCCTATTTCGGGAGGCTCTCATACAATTACAACGACCGCTACCTCCTTTATGCCACCATGCGTGCCGACGGCAGTTCCAAATACCAGCAGAAATGGGGTTATTTCCCCACAATAGGTGCAGGATGGGTTATTTCGGAAGAATCTTTCCTGAAAGGCCACAAAACCATCAATTTCCTGAAGCTAAGGGCTAGCTGGGGACAGCTGGGGAACGACAAGATCCAGGCCAGCGACGGAGCCATCACCACTTCGCCTGTCAACTTAGTCATTAATGATGTGATGGTTTCCGGAAACCAAACCACCAACACTTTCTCATCCCTGAAATGGGAATTGACGGAAGAAACCAATGCCGGCTTAACCGGGCGCTTCTTTGACAACCGGATGTCGGTCGACGCCGACTATTTCATCCGCGACACAAAAAATGCGGCCATTTATGTGAAGATTCCAGGCACCGGAGGCAGTATCCTCAAGAATGTGGGCGTATTACGCAACACCGGATTTGAAATGGCCCTGAACTGGGTTGATGAATTTACCAACGGAATCCAATTTAATGCAGGAGTTAATTTCTCATTCCTGAAGAACAAGGTCCGTGACCTTTACGGACAACCATATATAGACGGAGGTTCTGCTGAATTCAGGCAACGTTCATACGTGGGCCATCCCCTGCTTGCCTTCTTCGGCTATGAAGTATTAGGAGTTTACCAAAACCAGGCAGAAATCGAAGGCGATGACTCAGCTCCTTCCGCTGCAGTTCCGGGTGACTTTAAATATAAGGACCAGCAGAAAGAGGGAGAACCAGGATATGGTGTCATCAACGACGACGACCGTGTCATCCTGGGATCCTATTTCCCCTCCTTCCTTTACGGGGGAAACTTCGGTCTCTCATGGAAGAATTTCGACCTCTCAGCAAGCATGCTCGGCCAGATGGGCAACAAAATTCTCAACCGCAAACGGGGTGAGATCATCTGGACTGCCGACGGCAACCTCGATGCCGACCTGGCCGTCAACCGCTGGCACGGGGAAGGCACCAGCAACAAATACCCCTCCTCTGCCGGACTTAGGAAAGGGTGGAACCAAAAGATGAGCGACTATTTCGTGGAAGACGGCGCCTTCTTCAGGCTCCAGAACGTTCAGCTGGCCTATAATATAAAAGGTAAGCAACTCTTCGGCACCGGTATGCCCGACGCCCGGGTGACCCTGACCGCCGACCGTCCACTGACGATATTCTCCTACAACGGGTTTAATCCTGAAGTTGCAAGCGGAATCGATACACAGACCTATCCGATACCTGCGGTCTATACCATTGGATTAAATATCAAATTTTAACCCATCACAGGATCAACCATAACAATGTAAAATTTATAAAGATGAAAAGATATCTTTCAAAAACAACACTGGCGCTTTTCATGGCAGCTCTGCTCGTTTTTCCTGCCTGTCATGACCTGCTTGATGAGCCTGCCGAAAACAGGTCCTTTACCGGGGAGACCGACTATACCCTAACCGGCAACATGGACCTTCCCCTGCTTGGGATGTATGCCGATTTTTACGAAAGCGAATGGGAGGTTTTCCCCTTTATTTCGGTTAGGGGTGACGATGTGAATGCCGGCGGTCTGGGCGACCAGCAGGACTTCGCCGAAACCGACAAATACAACTACAACAAAGACTTCTGGATGGCCAATTCCGTTTGGCAAAACTATTACGGCGACCTTTTCAATGCATGGTCCGCCATGGATCAGATCGACAAATACAAGGAGTTTGCTTCCAATAAATCACTGGCCGACCAATATAAGGCGGAAATTGAAGTCATGCGGGCCTGGTACCTTTATTACCTTACCCAGATCTGGGGTGAAATTTTCATCCCCGAAACTTCCAATCCCATGGATTTGCTCGAAGCCAGTCTTGTACCAAGGGATACGGTGTTGCATTACATCGTCGCCCATATGGACAAAGCCATACCGCTGCTTCCGGCAGTTCATCCCAATGAGCGGACCGATATCAAGGGGGGTATCACCAAATTCACAGCCCTTGCCTTAAAAGCCCGCGCCAGCCTGGCCCTGAAAAACTATGCCACTGTGGCCGATGCCACCGGGCAAATCATCAGCTCCGGGAAATTCACCCTTTCGACCGATTATTACAACCTCTTCAAAATACCGGGTAAACTCAACAAGGAGAACCTTCTGGAATTGCAGTATTCCGATTTTGGAAAAGGATCGGGCGACGCGATCAACTACCTCAACGATTTCTTCGGGCCCCAGGGATGGACTCCCAAGGTGACTGGTGCCGGCAGCGGCTGGGGTTTTTATGAGCCAAGCCTCAAATACATCAAGTTCATGCTGGACCGCAATGAAACCATCCGGCTGGAGACCAGCGTCCTCTTCACCAACAGGGGAATCACCGAAATCAAAAAAGATGCAAAGTATGCCAATCTTCCGGCCTGGATTACCAACACCACCCGGTCGGGTGATAAAATCAATGACTATGCAAGGGCGATGTTTGCCAGCGGTAAACATTATCTGCCCTCCGACCAGCTGACTCCCGGCAGAACCGGCTACGGCACCAACAAAAACTTCATCTGTATCCGTTACGCCGAGATCCTGCTGATGCATGCCGAAGCACTCACCAATGGCGCCAGCAGCAGCGCAATGACTGCAGATGCGGCCTTGAACCTGGTCAGAACCCGTGCGGGTTTGACAGCCCTTACCAATGTGACCAATGCACAGGTTATGGATGAAAAGTACGCCGAGCTGGCCATGGAATGGGGAATCCGCTTCTATGACATGGTCAGAACAGGCAATATATCAGCCCTCACTTACGACGGAAGAACCTTTTCTGCGGACAAGGTTTATTTTCCCTATCCGCAAAACCAGGTCGACCTGATCCCTGCCCTCAGGGCTGCTACCAGAAATTAACCTTCTTTGTGAAATAAAAAAAACAATCAATATGAAAATTCTGAAATATATCCAGGCATTCACCGCGGCCGCTCTCCTGCTCGTGGGATGCAATGAAGGAATCGACCCCATTTCATATGTGGACCCGGGACCGGATAAAGATGCCCCGGTTATCACGATCAAATCACCCGTTGCAGGCGTGATTGAAATAGATGAGTTGTTTATCCCGATAAATATCAACTTCGAAGTCACCGACGATATTGAGTTGCAAAACATCTCAGTTCTCATGAATAACACATCGATAGCGGAATTCGGGAAAGATGATTACAGGGACTATCGCCGGTTCCTGATGGATAGCCTTACTACCCAGATTACTACAGGGTTATATACTTTAACCATTAAAGCTACCGACCTGGAAGGGAAACAAACAACCAAGTCCGTAAACTTGACCAAGCTGCCCCCCTACACTCCAGTTTATCCGGGAGAAGTGTTTTATATGCCGTTTAACAAAAATTTCACGGAATATGTAACATTTGTTCCAGCCACAGTGATCGGAACACCCGGATTTACTCCAAACAGCCTTAAAGGCGCCAAAGCCTACGAGGGAGCAGCCAACTCTTACCTTACTTTTCCGATGACAGGATTGAAGAGCAGCGATTTCAGCGCCTCCTTCTGGTACAAAGTAAATCCCTCGCCCGACCGGGCCGGAATATTGAATGCCAGCCCGGCAGGTGAGAATCGCACAAAAGGTTTCCGTATTTTCCGCGAGGGCGGGACTACCTCACAGCGCATAAAAGCCAACGTGGGCTGGGGAGGTGGTGAAACATGGAATGACGGAGCCCTGATAACTGCTCCCGGCGTGAACTGGATACACATCGCCCTCTCCGTGAGTGCCAGTAAATGCGTTCTTTATGTCAACGGTGCCGCTTATGAAGCGGCCAATAACGGCAACATCGACTGGAGTGGTGTCGATCTTTTGGGAATTGGTTCGGGAGCCCCCAACTTCACCTATTGGGGACATAGTTATGACAAGAGTCAGATTGATGAACTCCGCATTTTCAACCGTGTACTCACCGATGCCGATGTGCAAACCATCATACAGAATGATAAACCTTATGTACCCAGGGCAGGTGAGATCTTCTTCATGCCCTTTGAAGGAACCTTTAAAGACGTTGTCGGAGGGAAGGATGCCGTCAAGGTGGGCTCAGCCTCTTTTGGAGCCGGAAAGATCGGCAAGGCTTATGCCGGTGCTGCAGGCTCCTACCTCACTTACCCGGCGGCCGAACTCACCAAGACTACCAGCTTCAGCGCCGCCTTCTGGATGAAAGTAAATGCCACACCTGACCGTGCCGGCATCCTGACCCTCGGCCCCCCCGATGAGGCAAACCCCACCGCCCCCAATAACCGCACCAGCGGTTTCCGTTTCTTCCGCGAAGGGTCACCCACCGCGCAGATTTTCAAACTGAATGCAGGCAACGGCACTGCTGACACCTGGTTTGACGGGGGTGGTGATGCAACCATTAATCCCACACCGGGAGACTGGATCCACTTCGCTTATACCATCAGCCCGACAAAATGCGTAGTGTACATTAACGGGGAAGTGGTCAAGCAGGGAGATTTTACAGGCATCAGCTGGACAGGGTGTGATATTCTCTCCATCATGTCGGGAGCCCCCAGATTTACGGGATGGAACCATT
Organism: uncultured Prolixibacteraceae bacterium; assembly: GCA_964472165.1. GTDB lineage: Bacteria > Bacteroidota > Bacteroidia > Bacteroidales > Prolixibacteraceae > UBA1413. Next base: position 8,329 of record CAYYJE010000050.1, read on the forward strand.
TCTCCGACCTGAGCCTGATGGATGAATTGCACATCTTCAACAAAGCACTGACTCAGGACGAAGTTAAGGCCATCCTGAATGCGGAGAAATAAGAACCTTCCCCTTGTCACCACGACAGGTGTGGTCCGGGTTCTCCCCCTTGAAGGCTGCCCGGTAGTCCGGGCAGCCTTTTTTACCATTTACAATTTACCATGAAACATTTGCTGCTGATTGCCTTGCCGCTGCTCCTGCCCCTCACAGGCAAAAGTCAGGAAGTACTCTTTTTTTCAGAGGGTACAACCACTGCCTTCTATGACCAGGGAATCGTTGACAAATCCAGTCTGGGCTCCAGCACCTTTGAATACACCTACCCCCCCGGATTCCCACAGTACAACGACAAGATCCCATGTTCCCCCATAGCCTGGAAAGGCAAATCGGCACTTAAATTCAATTATACCTCTTCGCCAGAAGGCAACTGGAAAGTCACCCTCTATCGCAATGACTGGAGCGCTGCGGACATTTCAGAAATGGACTCCCTGGTTTTCCACCTCTATTCACCGCAGGAACTCCCTTCCACCGCCCTTCCCTTGATTGCCATCAAGGCCATGAATAAATCAGGTCAGGGAGACATCTACTCCAAACTTTATGCCCTCCGGGAATACAACGGAGCAGTTCCTGCAAACCAATGGACCCGAATCACCTTCCCACTGGAGGTAATCCGCAAAGATACCGACAACAACAACCTCAACTTTTCAACCGTTAAGGGCATCCTCTTCAGTCAGTCGGAAAAAAACAACATCTCACGGCTCCTGTACATGGATGAGCTCATGGCATTTAAGCACATCGGGGTAATTCCTCCTGTAACCAGTTTGTCTTCTGTTGGTTACGACAGCCATACGGAACTCAAATGGATTCTTTCCGGAGAAAAACTTTCCTGCCGCATTTATGCGTCCTTTGACGGAGGAAACAGCTATATGGTCAGGGGGGAAACCACCGGCAACGAATATCTCGACTTTCTCCCTTCCGATGAAAGAAATAAGAATATCCGCTACAGGGTAGTCACCCTTTTCCAGGAGCGGGAGTCCCTTCCCGCGGAGACCATGGCCACGGTCCGGGACTTCTCCGACAATGAACTGCTGGAGATGCTCCAGGAGTATACTTTCCGCTATTTCTGGGAAGGAGCCCACCAGGAAAGCGGCATGGCCCTTGAGAGAAGCAATGGCACCGTTGTTGCCTCCGGAGCAACCGGCATGGGCCTGATGGCCATGATTGCCGCCCATGAAAGGGAATTCAGGCCCCGTGAAGAGGTCAAAGCCAGAATCCTGAAAATCCTTACTTTTCTGGAAACCTGTGACCGTCACCACGGGGCATGGTCCCACTGGTACAATGCTTCAACGGGGAAAACGCAACCCTTTTCTGAATACGACGATGGCGGAGACCTCGTGGAGACCTCGTTCGTAGCCCAGGCACTTGTTGCCCTGAGAAATTACTTCACGGGCAACGATGCCCTTTCCGTACAGATCAGGGAAAAGGCCACCCTTCTCTTCCGTGAAATCGACTGGGAGTGGTACCGGCAGGGAGGACAAAACGTACTCTACTGGCACTGGTCGCCCAACCATGCATTCCGCATGGGCATGAAAATCACCGGGTGGAACGAATGTATGGGTACCTATCTCATGGCCGCTTCCTCGCCCACCCATTCCATTCCGAAGGAGGTTTATAGCCAGGGATGGGCACGCAACGGTGACATGGTTCGGAAGCGCACCTATTACAATCAGGAAATCAGCCTTTCACCCGACTGGGGAGGCCCTCTTTTTTGGATCCACTACTCACATCTGGGCATTGATCCGCGTGGGCTGAAAGACCAATATGCCGAATACTGGAAGGAGCATACCGCCACTGTCAGAATTCACCATGCCTATGCGGTGGCCAATCCGCAGGGATGGAAAAACTACAGCGACAAATGCTGGGGACTTACCGCCAGCGATGATCCCTACGGATATACAGCCCATCAGCCGGTCTCCAACGACAACGGGACCATCAGCCCCACCGCCGCTTTGGCCAGTATGCCCTATGCCCCTGCCGAAGCCATTAAGGCCCTGAAATATTTCTACCGTGAAAGGGGAAGCGAGCTCTGGGGAAAATACGGTCCCCGGGATGCCTTCAACGACCAGTTGGGATGGGTCAGAGATGCCTGGCTGGGTATCGACCAGGGGCCCATCATGGTGATGACCGAAAATTACCGCTCCGCGCTGCTTTGGAATCTGGTGATGAATGATCCCGATGTGAAAGCAGGACTCCAGAAACTGGGGTTCCAATACGATCCCACCACCACGGCAGGGAGCACGGAACTCCCCGCTCTTTTGACCCTGTTTCCCAATCCCTGCAGCGGTATGGCCACCATCGTCATGCCCCGGGGAGGAGAGATCGACCAACTTCAGGTTTTCGGTTCAAGGGGCGAAATCCTCCTCCTCCGGAACGAAAAACAGGCCACCATCTCCCCTGCTTTGGAATGCGGAGCCTGGCCTCCCGGAATATACCTGGTAAAAGTCACCAGCGGAAAAGAAATTTTCACCGGCCGCCTGGTGGTCACAAAATAGTATAAATCTGTTAATCAATATCTTAACCAATGAAACTAAAAAAATTTCTGCCATTGATGGTTTTGGGTGCCGGGATTATTCTGGGTTCCTGCAATCCCCGTCCTGCCTCGACGCAAAAGGGAGCCTCCACTCCTTCCGTGATGAGCGACGACTCCCTGCTGACCCTTTTGCAACACCAGACTTTCCGTTATTTCTGGGATGCAGCGGAGCCCACCTCGGGGATGGCACGTGAACGTATCCATCTCGATGGCGACTACCCCCAGAATGACCAGGATGTGGTTACCCTGGGAGGTTCCGGTTTCGGGGTGATGGCCATCCTGGTGGGCATTGAGCGGGGATTTATTACGCGGGAAGAGGGATTTGCCCGGTTCCGGCAGATCGTGGACTACCTGACCAAAGCCGACCGCTTTCATGGCGCCTGGCCGCATTGGTTTTACGGACCTACAGGAAAAGTACAGCCCTTCAGCAAAAAAGATGACGGCGGCGACCTGGTGGAATCGGCTTTCATGATCCAGGGACTTCTTACTGTGGCCGAATATTTTAAAAACGGGAACGAATCTGAACAACAACTGGTCAATGACATCACCCGGCTTTGGCATGAGGTGGAATGGGACTGGTATACCCAGGGGAAGGATGTCCTTTACTGGCACTGGTCTCCCAATTATGCCTGGGAAATGAATTTCCCGGTGGGGGGTTACAATGAATGCCTCATCATGTACATCCTGGCGGCAGCATCACCGACTCACCCCATCCGCCCCGAAATTTATCACAAGGGATGGGCCCGCGATGGTGCCATTGCCAACGACACCGTCTATTACGGACTGAATACCGTCCTCGACTTTTATGAGCATAACGATGACCCCACGGGTCCCCTGTTCTGGGCACATTACTCCTACCTTGGGTTAAATCCCAAAGGACTGAAAGACAAGTACGCCGACTATTGGGAGCTGAACCGTAACCATGCGCTCATTCATTATAAGTATGCCGTCGAAAATCCGAAGGGATTTGAGGGATATGGTGAGAAACAATGGGGATTTACATCCAGCTATTCCATAAAAGGGTATGCGGGGCATCACCCCGGAGATTCCGACCTGGGCGTGATCAGCCCAACGGCTGCCCTCTCCTCTTTCCCCTATACCCCTGTGGAGTCCATGAAATTTCTCAGGTACCTCTATGAGGAAGCCGATACGCTGATCGGAAAATACGGGCCCTATGATGCCTACAGCCATTCTGAAAAATGGGTAATTCCGCGCTACCTGGCCATCGACCAGGGCACCATTCCGGTGATGATCGAAAATTACCGTACCGGACTGCTATGGGATCTTTTCATGAAAAACGAGGATGTGCAAAGGGGACTGAAGGTGCTGGGGTTTACTTCAGATCCGTCAGCCGTGAAATAATATGACTTAATGGAATCTGGCATGCATATTCGGAAAGCCCTACTGGCCCTGATGCTCCCTTTCATGATGGTGTCGGGTGTCCCTTCTGCGGAAGGACAGCACCAGAAAACCTATTGTAATCCCGTCAACATCGATTACGGATATACGCCCATCCCCAATTTTGCCACCTGGGGGAAGCACCGTGCCACCGCCGATCCGGTTATCGTCCATTACAAGGGCGACTACTACCTTTTTTCCACCAACCAATGGGGGTACTGGCACAGTCCCGACATGGTGAACTGGCATTACATAGCCCGGAGGTTCCTGCGTCCCTGGAACGACAGCTATGATGAACTGTGTGCCCCGGCGGTAGGGGTCATCGGGGACACCATGCTGGTGTTCGGCTCCACCTATACCAGCGAATTCACCATCTGGCTGAGCACCAATCCCAGGGGAAATGAGTGGAAACCCCTGGTGGAGCGGTTCGGCATCGGGGGCTGGGACCCGGCGTTTTTCACCGATGACGACGGCCGCTTTTTCATGTACAACGGGAGCAGCAACCGCTACCCGCTCTATGGTATCGAGCTGAACCGCCGCACCATGGAGCCCATTGGCACCCGGAAGGAGATGTACCTGCTGGAACCTTGGCGGTACGGGTGGCAGCGCTTTGGGGAGCATTATGACAACACGTTCCTCGATCCCTTCATGGAAGGGGCCGAGATGATCAAACACAATGGGAAGTACTATTTGCAGTATGGCGCCCCGGGCACCGAATTCAGCGGCTATGCCGACGGCGTGGTGGTCGGAGACTCCCCGCTGGGACCTTTTATACCCCAATCGATGCCCTTCAGCTATAAACCGGGGGGCTTTGCCAACGGCGCCGGCCATGGCGCCACCTTCAACGACCACTGGGGCAACTACTGGCATGTCTCCACCATTTCCATTTCGGTGAAGAACAACTTCGAAAGACGCATCGGCATCTGGCCGGCAGGATTTGACGATGACGGCGTGATGTACTGCAACCAGGCCTTCGGCGACTATCCCACCTTCCTCCCCGACGGAAAGGAGGACCACCTGAAGAGCCGCTTTACCGGGTGGATGCTCCTGAACTACAAAAAACCGGTACAGGTTAGCTCTTTCCTTGAGGGGTTCCCTGCCAACAACGCCGTGGACGAAAATATCAAGAGCTACTGGAGCGCCCTCACCGGAAATGAAAGCGAATGGATTCAGAGTGACCTCGGGAATATCTCCACCGTCAATGCCATCCAGATCAATTATGCCGACCAGGATGCGGAATTCCTCGGAAAATCGGAAGGAGTCTTCCACCGTTACCGCATCATGGAATCGAAAGACGGAAGAAAATGGAACCTTCTGGTCGATAAAAGCCGCAACTCCACCGATGTGCCCCACGATTACATTGAGCTGACGGCCCCCGTCGACACCCGTTTCATCAGGCTGGTGAACCTGCAGATGCCCACGGGGAAATTCGCCGTCAGCGGACTCCGGGTTTTCGGCAACGGCAAAGGGAAAAAACCGGAAACGGTCAAAGGATTTGTGGTGCTTCGTACGGCCAGGGACAAGCGGAGCGCCTGGCTGAAATGGGAGCAGATCCACAACGCCTATGGGTACAACATCTATATGGGCACAGAACCCGATAAACTCTACAACTCCATCATGGTGTATGATGCCAATGAATACTGGCTGAAAACCATGGACAAGGAGAAAGCCTATTACTTTTCGATCGAGGCCATCAACGAGAACGGCGTGGGCGAGCGCATCCCCGTGGTGACAGCCGAATAAGCCGCTTCCTGCGGCCTGCGGCGGGAAATTACGCCATTGACATTCTATTTGTTCCGGAAGATTTATCAACACAACAAAATAAAGAATATAAATGAATAAACTTATCACCATTCTGATCGTCCTCACCCTGCTGGTTTCCTGCCAGAAAGGGGAGAAATCCGCTGGGAATGCGGAGATGGACCATTTTATTGACAACCTCATGAAGGAAATGACCCTGGAGGAGAAGCTTGGACAGTTAAACCTTCCTGCCTCAGGCGACATTACCACCGGGCAGACCCGGAGTTCCGACATTGCCCGGAAGATCAGGGAAGGTAAAGTCGGCGGGGTTTTCAACATCAGGTCGCTCGAAAAAATCAGGGAGGTGCAGCGAATTGCCGTAGAGGAGAGCCGCATGAAGATCCCGCTGATTATTGCCATGGATGTAATTCACGGCTACCGTACGGCCTTTCCTATACCGCTGGGGATTTCCGCCACCTGGGATATGGAGCTGGTGGAAAAGAGCGCCCGTGTGGCGGCGCAGGAAGCTACCGCCGACGGAATTTTCTGGACCTTCTCACCGATGGTCGACATTTCGCGTGATCCCCGCTGGGGCCGTTTCTCGGAAGGTTCAGGGGAAGATCCCTATCTGGGATCGCTGATTGCGGAAGCCATGGTGAAAGGATACCAGGGCGAAGATCTGGCAGCCAACAACACCATGATCGCCTGCGTCAAGCACTTTGCCCTCTATGGGGCCCCGGAAGCCGGCCGCGACTATAACACCACCGATATGAGCCGCATCCGCATGTACAACGAATATCTCCCCCCCTATAAAGCGGCCATAGATGCCGGTGTGGGCACCGTGATGACCTCCTTCAACGAAATAGACGGCATTCCCGCCTCGGCCAACAAATGGCTGATGAGCGACCTCCTCCGCGAAGAGTGGGGTTTTGACGGCTTCGTGGTCACCGACTATACTGCCATTATGGAAATGAGCGACCATGGCATAGGGAATCTGCAACAAGTGTCAGCTCTCGCCCTGAAGGCCGGTGTCGACATGGACATGGTCAGCGACGGCTTCCTGAACACGCTTCAGACATCCCTTAATGAGGGAAAGGTGACCATGGCCCAGATCGACCAGGCCTGCCGCAGGATACTCGAAGCAAAACACAAACTGGGACTTTTTGAGGATCCCTACCGCTATTGCGATGAGGAACGGTCAAAAACCGAGATATTCACGGAAGAGAACCGCCGGTTTGCCCGCGATATTGCCGCTGCCTCTTTCGTACTGATGAAAAACGACGGACAGATCCTTCCCCTGAAAAAGGGAGGGACCATCGCCCTGGTTGGCCCCCTTGCCGACAATACCGAGAACATGCCCGGCACATGGAGCGTGGCCGCCGACTTCAGTCAGTCTGCTTCAGTGCGCAAAGGCCTTGAGGCGGCCGCCGGCAGCGATATGAAAATCCTTTATGCCAGGGGTTCCAATGTGGTGCAGGATACCCTCCTTGACTCCCGGATCAGCATCTTCGGCAAACCGACTTACTTTGACAAAAGGGATCCCGCGATGATGATCAGGGAAGCCGTAGCCGCTGCACAGAAAGCAGACGTCGTGGTGGCCGCCATGGGGGAATCGGCGGAGATGAGCGGGGAGTGCTCAAGCCGTTCCGATATCACCATTCCCGCATGCCAGCGTGACCTCCTGAAGGCCCTTCTGGCCACCGGGAAGCCAGTGGTCATGGTGCTCTTCACCGGACGGCCGCTGGCCATTCCCTGGGAAAAGGAAAACATACCCGCCATCCTCAACGTATGGTTCCCGGGAACCGAGGCGGGCCATGCCATCGCCGACGTACTCTTCGGCGCGGTGAACCCCTCCGGAAAACTGTCGGCCACCTGGCCGCAGAATGTCGGGCAGGTACCCCTCTTCTACAACCATAAAAACACCGGAAGACCCCTGGCCCCGGGCACCTGGTTTCAGAAATTCCGTTCCAACTATCTCGATGTGCCCAATGAACCCCTCTATCCCTTCGGCTACGGATTGAGCTATTCCACCTTTTCCTATGGCGATCTGAAGATCAGCAGCGAACAGCTGACAGGCGATGCAACCCTGACCGCCTCCGTCGACCTTACCAACGCAGGTGATTATGATGGCGCCGAGGTGGTCCAGCTCTATATCCGCGACCTTGTGGGCAGTGTGACCCGTCCGGTGAAAGAACTGAAGGGCTTTCAGAAAGTGCTCCTGAAAGCGGGGGAAACACGCACCATCTCCTTCGACATCACCCCCGAAGATCTGAAATTCTACAATTACGACCAGGTGTACGACTGGGAACCGGGAGATTTTGAGATCATGGTGGGCGGCAATTCCGCCGATGTAAAGAAAGCCAGGGTCACCTGGCAGCACTGAACCATCTTTCGGAAAGTTACCAGGTATGAACCATCTGAACCGGCTTTTTTCGGGTTTAATCCTTGCCTCAGGGATTGCTCCATTTGCAGGGTGCAGTCAGGATCCCGTCACAGCGGCTACAAAGCCCAACATCCTTTTCTGCATTTCCGACGACCAGTCGTTTCCCCATGCCGGGGCTTACGGGTGTAAATGGGTGAAAACACCTGCCTTCGACCGGGTGGCCAGGGAAGGCATTTTATTTACAAATGCCTATACGCCGAATGCCAAATGTGCTCCGTCACGGTCTTCCATCCTCACCGGCCGGAATCCCTGGCAACTGGAGGAAGCAGCTAACCATGTCCCTTATTTCCCGGCTAAATTCAGGACATTCCCCGAAGTCCTTCAGGATAACGGTTATTTCACCGGATTCACAGGTAAGGGATGGGCCCCCGGCAATCCGGGCGAAATCAACGGCAAACGGCGGGAACTCACCGGTCCCGGGTTTCATCAGCACAAACTGACCCCACCTGCCCGGTATATTTCAAACAACGACTATGCTGCCAATTTCGAAGCCTTCCTGGATGCCAACACCGATGGAAAACCCTTCTGTTTCTGGTACGGCTCCACGGAACCGCACCGGGCTTACGAATTTGGAGCGGGGGTGGCAAAAGGAGGCAAATCATTGTCACAAATTGACAAAACATTTGGTTTCTGGCCCGACAATGATACCGTGCGGAACGACATGCTGGACTATGCCTTTGAAATTGAGCATTTTGACAATCACCTCGAAAAAATGCTCAATATTTTGGAAAAACGCGGTCTCCTGGAGAATACCATTGTTGTGGTGACCTCCGACAACGGCATGCCGTTTCCGCGGATCAAAGGAAATTCCTATGAACTGTCCAACCACCTGCCACTGGCCGTCATGTGGCCCAAGGGGATCAGAAAACCAGGCCGGGTTGTGAATGGCTTTATCAGTTTTATCGATTTTGCCCCAACTTTGACAGAACTGGCAGGACTGACCACTGAAGGAACAGGCATGCAACCCATGACGGGTGTAAGTATGTTACCGGTACTTAAAAACAAAAAAGGCGCCAACGGTCGTGATTACATGTTGCTTGGCAGGGAACGAACCGACCTTGGAAGGCCGGGCGATGCAGGTTATCCCATCCGCGGGATCATCAAAGACAACTATCTCTACCTTAAGAATTATGAAAACAGTCGGTGGCCGGCCGGCAATCCCGAAACCGGTTACATGGACTGCGACGGCTCACCAACAAAGACCTGGATCCTCAACGACCGCCGGATGCACGGAACCAGCCGGCTGTGGAACCTGAATTTCGGCAAGCGTCCAATGGAGGAGTTGTACCAGATCAGCAAGGATCCTGAATGCATCCACAACCTTGCGGGGGACCTCCTTCAGGTACCCCGGGGTGTTGAAATGAACCGGTTCTTGGAAGAAGAGCTGAAAAAAGAGGGAGATCCCCGCATGTTCGGACAGGGAACTGTTTTCGACGGATACCCCTATGCAGAACCGGAAAGAATCCGCTATTACGAACGTTTTATGGCCGGCGAACCCGTCACAGCAGGGTGGATAGAACCCACCGATATCGAAAAAGAGATTGTACAAGAAGATTGAGATATTCCTCAAGATTGCATTCGGCCAGCCCAACTCTCACGAATTGTCAGGATAATCCGGAAAATTTTCCGGGGAAATTTTTCCCGCAGGGGTGAAATTGAACAGTTTTTACTACTTTCATGAGTTCTTTGAAATCGACCATCCTACTCATTTAACGATAAAAAACAGGAACTATGACAACCAACCGAAGAGCGTTTATCAGGCAGACCACGGCAGTTACAGCCGGACTAGGAATGATGGGTACAGGAACCTCAACTGCATGGGCTTCAATGCCTTCAGCCAGCGAAAAGCTTAATGTAGGGCTTATCGGATGCCGTAACATGGGATTCGGCGTTCTGAGACATCATTTGAACACCAACGAGGTGAATTGTGTCGCCCTGTGCGATGTCGACAACCAAATCCTTAACTCCCGGGCTGCGGAAATTCAGGAAAAATACAACCAGAAACCCAAACTTTTCAGGGATTTCAGGAAACTTCTGGAACAAAAGGAAATTGATGCGGTGATCATTGGCACTCCCGACCACTGGCACTGTCTGATCACGGTGTACGCACTTCAGGCCGGGAAACATGTGTATGTGGAAAAACCCATGGCCAACAGCATTGCGGAACTGGATATCATGGTCAAAGCGGCCCGCTATTATGGCAAAGTGGTTCAGGTGGGTCAGCAACAGCGTTCAGGGTTTATCTTTCAGAAAGCCAATGAGATGATCAAACAGGGGCAAATCGGGACTTTGCGGAAAGTCAATATCTGGGCCAACTTCAATTACGGGATTGGACCGGAGATTGTTCCCGACGAACCGGTTCCCGACGGAGTTGATTATGATCTGTGGCTGGGGCCTGCACCACTGCGGCCTTATAACAAAAACAGGTTTCATGGTTCCTGGCGACACTGGTGGGATTATGGAGGCGGATTGCAAAGCGACTGGGGTGTCCACCTGGTTGACATGGGATTGTGGGCAGGCGATATTTTAGAAGGACCGGAAAAGACCCTGGTTTACGCAGCCAACACATACCCTGCAAAAAGGGCAAGGGATTCCTTCGATTCCATGTCGGTGTGCTTTCCCAAAAAGGATTTTGTAATTAACTGGGATATGACCGGCGGTTTGGAAAAAGGTCCCTGGGATATGTCGTACGGGATCGCCTTTGTGGGAGACGATGCCACCATCGTAACCGACAGGTCGAAGCTGATCGTGTATCCTGAGATGGACCAGAAATTGAAAAAACCGCGGGTTGAAGCATACTCGTTCACCGGAGGCAAGGAATCGCAAAGTGACCATGCAAGGAATTTCCTCAACTGCATCAAATCAGGGGAGAAACTGGCCTGTCCGCCGGAAAAGGGAAGAGCAGCGGCCCTTCACGTGCACATTGCGAATATCGCGGCAAGAACCGGGGAATCACTCCTGATCTGGGATGAGGAGAAAAAGTGCTTTTCCAACAGTGCTGCTGCGAACAGTCTCATCACACCGGAATACCGCAATCCCTGGAAATTGCCTGTTGTAGGCTGACCCGCGGAAAGCAGCAGCCATTTTGCTCCGGTAATCGGTGTTTTGCCAAACCTGAAAATTCCTTTTCTGTCTGAATCACGTAAAATGAAAAGAAAAAACCATGCTTTCACGGGGTTAATGGCCGGGGCAATTCCTGTCATTACATTTGTTGCCCTGCCCTGTTCCCTGAATGCCCAGGCAGAACCGGGCAGGAACCAGCCCAATATTTTGTGGATTTCGACGGAAGATTTCAGTCCACACCTGGGTTGTTACGGGGATCCTGCAGCCAGAACCCCGCACATTGACCGTCTGGCGGAACAAGGTGTTCGGTTTACCAATGTCTATACTACGGCAGCCATCAGCGCCCCATGCAGGGCCGGGATCATCACAGGAATGTACCAGACTTCCATTGGCTGTATGCACATGCGTACCACGAGTTATCGCCGGTCGGCAGAAAACCCTATGCAGTTCACGGCAGTACCTCCCCATTACGTGAAAGCCTTCACGGAATATTTGCGGGTGGCAGGCTATTATTGCACCAACAATGCAAAAACCGACTACCAGTTTGCCAAAGATCCGGTACCTGCCAGCATCTGGGATGAATGTGGGAAAAATGCCCATTACAAAAACCGTCCTGATAAGAACCAACCGTTTTTTGCAGTTTTCAATCACCTGGGCACCCATGAGAGCCAGAACTGGAAGATTGGCAAACCAAAAACCGATCCTCGGTTAATAAAAGTTCCTCCCTACTATCCCGACACTGAAATTGTAAGAAATAACCTGGCCAGGATGTACGACAATACTGCCCGTATGGATTCCGTGGTAGGAGCGCTTCTTTCCGAACTGGAACTGGAGGGGGAAGCAGACAATACCATTGTGTTTTTTTGGGGCGATCATGGTGACGGGCTTCCCCGTGCAAAAAGATGGCTTTACGATTCCGGATTGCAGATCCCGCTCATCATCCGTTGGCCCGGAGAACTTCCGCATGGGAGCGTCAGTGACAGGCTCATCAGCTCGATCGATTTTGGCCCTACTGTCCTCTCCATGGCAGGGGTGGATGTACCCGTGCACATGGAAGGGAGAGCTTTTCTGGGCAACCAGGAAGCTGAACCCCGCCGGATGGTCTTTGCAGCCCGCGACCGGGTGGACGAATCCTACGACATGATCCGCTCAGTGAGAACAACGGATTTTCTCTACATTCGCAACTTCTATCCGAATGAACCCTACAACATCTGGATCCCCTACCTCAACCGGATGCCCATGATGCAGGAAATCATGCAGCTGGATGCCGAAGGGAAACTCGGGGAAGCACAGAAAAAATGGATGCACGGTCCACGCCCCGCCGAAGAGTTGTACGATGTAAAAAGCGACCCTTACCAGCTCAATAACCTGGCACGGAACCCCGTCTTTAAAAAGATTCTGGAGCAAATGAGGAGATACCAGGAGGAATGGACCCGCCACACTGGTGACATGGGACATCTTAACGAACCTGAAATGATCGCACAGATGTGGCCGGGAGGAATTCAGCCGGTGACGGACAAACCCTGGTTCATTGTCAACGCACCTGAAGACCGCGGTTCTAAAAACTACCAGACAGGTGGAGCATACTCATCTCCCATGACTCTTTCCTTCTATTGCCCTACCCATGGTGCATCGCTGGTGTACACCCTGGAAAACGGTTCCAACCCCGGATGGAAGCTTTATTCAGGGCCGCTCCTTCTCCCTCCCGGCAAAACTGCAGTCAGGGTTAAAGCCGTCAGGTATGGATACCGCGAAAGTGATGAGTTGTCAGGCGAGTTCATCATCCGATAACATGTTTAACGTTTTCTGCAATTGGCATTCGCAATAAAATGAAAATCCATCCGCAAGATTTTCCGCTGGAAGGTGTCTGACATTTAAACAGGACGACCGGAGCCGGATTGGGATTGAGTCTCTGCAAAACCTTTCTCCTCCTTGTTTGTTGAACGAAATAAAAGGGATACAATGAAAATTAAACCAAGTATAGCAATCAGCGAGAACGGATTTCTCTTTGATCCCGGAAGTGGGGAATCTTATACCA
>CAYYJE010000051.1:0-1110 GCA_964472165.1 uncultured Prolixibacteraceae bacterium
CCTGATCCCTCCTGCGTCGGGCCAGGGTACTCCTCCTGTCCAGGCGGAGAAATATTCGGATCCCGCTGCGCGCATCATTCGTGGTCATTCATGGTCATTCGTGGTGTCCGGATTGGCCGGAAAATCCGAATCCATAACCCCGGCAGGGGTTAAATTTCAATAACCCCCGGCGGCGCCGGGGGTAAGGATGCCTCCATGATCCTGCGCACTGGTTTGAAAAACTTACGTTGTGGGTTAAATAAATCAGTAAATTCGTCGCATCCGCGTTCATCCGTGTGCCAGGAGCGATTATCGGCCGAAGGCCCCGGATCTTGCTGATTGCGGATTGCGGCCCCGATAGCAATCGGGGGCGGATTGCGGATTGAAGGATTTCGAAAGGCGGAAGGCGGATTGCAGATCACCGGATCACCGGATCACCGGATCACGGAATCACCGGATCACAAAAAAATAAACAGTTATGAATTACCAGGAGATTTGTACCCGCGTGGCGGGGATTGCCCGTGAAGCGGGAAATTTCATCAGGAAGGAAAGGGAATCGCTATCCCTGACAGATGTGGAAACCAAAAGCAAGGCCAGTCTGGTCACTTACGTGGATAAAACTTCCGAGCGGATGATTGTTCACTCCCTGAGGGACCTTTTACCCGGGGCTGGATTTGTGACGGAAGAAGGAACAGCCGGACGGGCGGGCGAAGAGAGGGTGTGGATTATCGACCCGCTGGATGGCACCACCAATTACATTCACGGAATTTTCCCCTGTTCTGTGAGCATAGCCCTGATGGAGAAGGGTGAAATCGTGGTGGGGGTGGTATATGAGCTGGGACAGGATGAGATGTTCACAGCCTGGAAGGGAAGCGCAGCCTTTCTGAACGGAAAAGAGATCAGGGTTTCGGAGTCGGCTCATTCGGTGGATGCCCTGATAGGAACGGGATTTCCCTATTATGACTTTGACCGGATCGACAATTATATCGGGGCATTGAAGGAGCTGATGGGAAAAACCCGTGGATTAAGACGGATGGGCTCAGCGGCGGCAGACTTGTCGTATGTGGCGGCAGGCCGCTTCGACGGGTTCTTTGAGCATGCCCTTCACTCGTGGGATGTGGCAGCCGGTGT
>CAYYJE010000051.1:1210-3616 GCA_964472165.1 uncultured Prolixibacteraceae bacterium
TAGAAGGCCAGGGATATTTCGTGGGAGCCATAACTGAAGGCGGAAAGCCGCGACAGGGTGTAGTCAAAGCTGTAGCCCAGCTGAAACCTGTTCATGGCGATGCCCAGGAGGAAGATCAGGGCATCGGGTTTCACCGACAGGTTGTTCCGGTACCATACCCCAAAAAGAAGGGGATGCTCAATCATGTAAATACCCGTGTTCAGTTGTCTGAAGGGGCCTTGCTGCTGATAAATCAGATTGGGGGAGAGGGTGAATTCGCGGGAGAGGAGTTCCCGGTGCAGCCGGTGAATGCGCCCTCCCAGGTGCACAGTAAATTTCAGGGGAAGCTTTCCTTCCTGGTCACCCGTGAGCAGTGATTCAGTGGGTTGGTTCAGGTGGTGGAAGGAGAAGCCACCGAAGAAATCATGGACCTGGCCCACCACGCCGAAGGCGAAATCGGGATAGAAAAGATCGGCATATTCCAGGTTTGCCGGCAGGTTTCCGGTAACAACCCCGGTAAGCTGGTTGATCATTCCCGGAAATACCAGGCTGGAAGGATCCAGCTGTTTGTAAACCATACCCGCCTGCAGGCCTCCGCTTAAAAAAGCGTAATCACCGAGAGAGAGGTGATATGCATAATGGAAAGAGGCTGCACTGATTCTGATCAGCTGGTTCAGCTGCCGGTCGTGGCTGATCTGAAATCCCCAGCCGGTATTCAGCCGGTCGGAGAAGTCGTCGTACGACAGTGCATAGTTGGTATAGGTTGCACCTCTCTGAGGCCATTGGTTCCTGTAGTTGACAACGACGCGGCCCAGCTCCGAGGTTCCTGCAAAAGCGGGATTCAGGGTCAGGGGATTCGCGAAAAACTGCGAATACTCCGGATCCTGAGCCCTTAGTTCCGGAAGGAAAATCCCGGCCAGAAAAACTGTCAGCAACCATCTTATAAGCATTCCTCTTTGATTTGGGACGTAAAGTAACAAATTTGAAAGGGTTTATGAAAATAAATATCTTTGTTCAACCTTTTCTTTGGAAGCTTGTTTAAGTTCAGTATAAATCAAAAACGACAGATCGTATGAATTATGATGTTTTGGTAATCGGAAGTGGTCCTGGCGGGTATGTGGCTGCCATTAGGGCCTCACAGCTGGGATTCAGGGTAGGAGTAGTTGAAAAGGAAAACCTGGGGGGCATATGCCTTAACTGGGGATGTATTCCTACCAAATCGTTGCTGAAGAGTGCCCAGGCTTATGGGTATGCCCTCCATGCAGCCGATTACGGAGTCTCCATTACCGGAGAGGTGAAGCCCGACTTCGGGGCGATGGTGCGGCGCAGCCGCGGAGTGGCAGAGGGAATGAGCAAGGGAATTCAGTTTCTTTTTAAAAAGAATAAAATAGAGGTGATTAACGGTTTTGGTAAATTGGCCGGCAAGGGACAGGCAGAGGTCACCGATGAAGCCGGAAACAAAACAATGGTTTCTGCTGCCCACATCATCCTGGCTACCGGTGCACGCACACGCCAGTTGCCCAATCTTCCCCTCGATTATGAAAAGGTTTTCGGATACAGGAAGGCCATGACGCTTCCTAAACAGCCTCAATCGATGGTGGTGGTGGGATCAGGAGCTATCGGTAGCGAATTCGCCTGGTTCTACCAGTCAATCGGTACACAGGTAACCCTGGTGGAATTCCTGCCCAACATCGTCCCGCTCGAAGACGAGGAAGTGAGCAAACAGCTCGAGCGCTCCTTCAAGAAATTGGGAATGAAGGTAATGACCAGCTCTACGGTTGAAAAGGTGGATACCTCGGGTGACCTCTGTAAGGTGACCATCAAAACAAAAAAAGGGGAGGAGCTGGTTGATGCGGAAGTGGTGCTCTCTGCCGTGGGAATTACCCCGAATACCGAAGGAATAGGCCTTGAAGAGATGGGGGTCGCCGTCGAAAACGGACGCATTAAGGTGGATGAATACTACCGTACCAATGTCGAAGGGGTGTATGCAATCGGTGATATTATTGCCACACCTGCACTGGCCCATGTTGCTTCTGCAGAAGGCATCACCTGCGTGGAAAAAATTGCCGGACTTAATCCTGAACCCATCGATTACAAGAATATTCCAGGTTGTACCTATACCCATCCCGAAGTTTCCTCCCTGGGACTCACCGAGGCAAAAGCCAAAGAGGCAGGGTACGAGGTGAAGGTGGGCAAATTTCCCTTTTCGGCCAGTGGAAAAGCCAGCGCCGCCGGTGACAAGGAGGGTTTTGTCAAGTTAATTTTCGATGCGAAATATGGTGAACTGCTGGGAGCCCATATGATTGGCGGAAATGTCACGGAGATGATTGCCGAACTGGTGGTGGCTAAAAAACTGGAAATCACGGGTCATGAGCTGATCAAAGCCATCCATCCCCATCCCACCATGAGCGAAGCCATTATGGAAGC
>CAYYJE010000051.1:3716-21256 GCA_964472165.1 uncultured Prolixibacteraceae bacterium
AAATCAAAGCCAAAATTTTGCTTTGTAATAATTAGTTTTACATTTGTACCGGTTTTAAACTTAAAAAATCAATTATGAAGAAAAGTTTTCTTGTAATATTATCGGTTGTTGGGTTCACACTGACAACTTTTGCAGGAGGTTTGGTAACCAATACGAACCAGAGTGCACAGTTTGTGCGTATGCTCAGCCGTAACGCTTCGACTCAGATTGACGCCGTATACTTCAATCCGGCCGGTCTGACCAACCTGAACAACGGTTGGCATTTTGCGCTTCACAATCAGACTATTTTCCAGGACAAGATTGTCAACAGTGATTTTCCGCTGCTGAATAACGGTGAGTATATAGGGAAGGTGAAGGCTCCGATATTTCCTGATGTGTATGCCGTTTATAAGATGGATCGTCTGGCGTTGTCCTTTGGTTTCGGTCCGGTGGGTGGCGGTGGTTCCGCAGAATTTGAAAGGGGTCTGCCCACTTTCGAGATTCCGCTGACCAAGTTGGTTCCCGGACTGGCAGCTCTCAAGCAGCTTCCTGCTCCTTATAATTACGATGTGAAGGAATACGATGCCGATATCTATTTTAACGGAAGTTCGGTATACTACGGCGTTCAGGTGGGGGCTACCTACAAGTTCAATGACTTATTATCGGGTTTTGCCGGGGTACGCTATACTCCTGCCAAGAATTTCTATGAAGGTTCCATCAGGAATATCCAGCTTAATGTGAACGGAAGTTTTGTGAATGCCAAGGATTGGCTCACCGGCACGGCAGCACCTGCTGTAAAAGGAATAGCTACCCAGGCTTCCGGAGCAGCGCAAAGTTATTCCGGTGCGGCTACACAGGTCCAGCCATTCCTGGATAATGGTTTGGGAAATATTACTTTAACCAATGCGTTGAGCTATGGGCTTACCTCAGGGCAGAAAGCACAGCTTGAAGGCGCTCTTGCCAATCTTGGTTTGAATCCTGCACAGATCGCTGGCATGAATATGAGCCAGATTAAAACCTCATTCACCACTGCAGCTTCTACTTACCAGGCAACTGCCACCCAATTAAATGCGACTTCCACGTCTTTGACGACCAACGGAAACGGCCTGGCTGACAAGGAAGTGGAAACCACCCAAACGGGTGCCGGATGGACTCCCATCATCGGTGTCAACCTTAATCTGGGTGAACAACTCAACGTTGGCGTCAAATATGAATTCCAGACTTCCCTTCCCCTCACCAACGACACCCCTGTCGATGACCTGGGAGTTTTCCCTGACGGTAAAAAAGACAATTATGATATTCCAGCCTTTCTGGCGGTGGGACTTGGTTACAAACCCGCAGACTGGCTTGAAACGCAGCTTTCCTACAATCTTTATTTTGACAAGAATGTCGGTTGGGGCAAAAATGTCAGGAGCGGCGTCATAAGGGAAATAGACAAAAACTACTATGAACTCGCCCTGGGTTTCCAGTTCAACCTCAATGATGCCTTTTCCCTCAGCTTGGGTGGAATGACTTCACAGCCGGGCATTGCCGACAGCTACCAGAGCGATTTCAGTTACAGCAACCCCTCTTATACCATTGGCGGTGGTCTTCAATGGAAATTTGCCGAAAGGTTTATCCTCGACGCAGGAATTATGAACACCTTCTACAAGGACCAAACCATAAGTTTTACCGATCCTGATGTGGGCAACTACAATGAAACATTAGGAAAGACCACTTTCATATTGTCTGCCGGACTGACCTATTCGATTTTTAAATAGTAAGGATATTCTATTGTTTTGTAGAACATTGCTGTAAATAAAAAAGGCCGTCTCCATTCAGGGGGCGGCCTTTTTTAAACAACTTTTTAATGATCAATTGGTGAAATTCCGCTACTCCTTTGCCGGTACGTCGCTTTTTGGTGGTTATAGCGGCCAACTTTTGTCACTTTGTTTCTTCGCAGTAAAAATTCATTTCATGCAATAGACTTCACTGGCATCATGCCGGCTGGTTAAGAGGACACGGGTTTTAAGGTGAAGCGGCTCAAAAGCAGCATAAGCTGTGGCAGGGGTGTTGTTTTCCTGGGAGAGATGGCTCAGGAAGAGGCATTCCAATTTGGGGTGGGCATGCTCCTGCACCAGATTCAAGGCCTGGAGATTCGAAAGATGACCCACTTCGGAGGCCACCCGCTTTTTCAACGGCCATGGGTAGGGGCCTTCCCACAACATCTTTTCGTCGTAGTTCGACTCCATAAACACGGCATGGCATTCGCTTAATGCACTCCGTACCCTTTCGCAGGGCTCCCCGATGTCGGTGAAAATTCCGATTGACTTTCCTCCGTACCCTACCCTGAATGAACAGGGCTGCACCGCATCATGGTTCTTCAGAAAAGTGTGTACCTCCATCTCTCCTATGAGAATGGTTTCACCGGGAACGAAAAATTTCACATAGGGCGGACGGTTATATACCGGAAGAGCATACCAGGTTTCAATGGGCATCCAGATGTTAACAGCCAGTCTTTTGCTCAGTACCTGTATTCCCCTGGAATGGTCGGAATGCTCGTGCGACAGGAAGACCGCCCTGATTTTTGACGGGTCCAGTCCGCGGCTTTTCATCCGGAGCAGCAATTGTTTCGTGGTGATGCCGGCATCGACCAGCACTGCCTCCCGGCTATTGCCGATGTAATAACTATTTCCGTTACTTCCCGATGCCAGGGCGCAAATTTCAATCACTTTGTAAATATTAGAATATTAGAATATTAGAATGTCAGAATGTCAGGCCGTTGGAACGTATGCGTGATGGGTCCTGAAATTAGCATCATGGATGGAGGATTTCTTCTATTTGACCAGCCGGGAAATTTCCTTGAAGGCAGGGGCGGCGGAGCTGCGCAGAAGCTCGAAGAGTACCGATTCCGCAGATGTCATCATAATCCCTTCGTGGCGGAAACGTTCTCTGGCCAGATCAATACTCGCCGGATCCCGTGACGTGACGGCATCTGCAACCACTACAGGATTGAGTCCTGCACCTTTCAGGTCGACAGCAGTCTGCAAAACGCAGACATGCGATTCTATGCCGCAGAGGATGACATTCTCCATCCCGGAAGCAAACAAATACTGCATCACCGATGGTTCATCGCAGCAACTGAATTCCCTTTTTTCCAAGAATTGAAAATCAGGGAAACACGCCCTGATCTCCGGAATGGTCGCCCCGAGTCCTTTGGTATATTGCTGGGTTACCAGGATGGGGATTTCGAGAAGCTGTAATCCCCTGATCAACATGGTGCATCTTTTCAGGAAATCTTCCTTGCCGCTCATCACGGGGAAGAGCCGTTCCTGGATGTCGATCACCAGGCAGGCGGTGGCTCTCTTTTCAATTCTCATCGCATATGCTTTTGTGGTTTATGAACATTAGTTTTTCAAACCAGGGCGCAGGGTTTTGGTAATCGGTCCTGGCACACGGATGAACACGGATTTTAGACATTTGCGCTGCGCGCGTCATTCAATTGTCATTGGTCTGCGACGTCATTCTATTGCATATGACGGGCAAGTGCAGGGAACCACCCCGTCATTTCATTCGTACCTCATGAAACGCCACCCCTCCTATCCCTGCGGGCAGGAGGGGAAACTTTCGCAGTCCGCTGCATATCCCAGGGCTAATCTTAACCTCAACCTCAACCTCAACCTCAACCTTGACCTTGACCTTGACCTTTTCGCTGCGCCTGTTCGCGCGATTTACTGCCCAGGTATCCCCCGTGATGCCTTTTGGCATACTCTTCATTGGTAAAGCCGATTTTTTTCATCATCAGTACCATCAGGATGTCGCCGATAACCGTCATCACCGTGGTGGAGGTGCTGGGGGTGAGTCCCAGAGGACACACTTCGGCAGGCGCACCCGTAAACAGGGTCACATCGGCAATTTGTGCCAGCTCACTCTCCTTGTTGCCGGTGATGACAATCAACGGCAATCCTTCGTACAGGGAGCCGGCCAGATTCACAAGCTCAAGTATTTCCCTGGTTTTCCCCGAATTGGAAACCAACAGCAGGATGTCTTTTTCCTGGATAACCCCAAGGTCGCCATGTTGGGAATCGCTGGGATGAAGGAATACAGAGGGTGTTCCCGTTGAACTAAGTGTGGTGGCAATGTTCAGGGCAATCTGCCCTGCCTTTCCCATTCCGCTGGCCACCAGTTTGCCTTTCTTCCGGTGAACCTGTTCGTAGATCAGCTCCACACACTTTTCAAAATCGGAGGTAACCGGAATATTCAGAATGGCCGCGGCTTCATCGGCAATCACCTGCTTGATGTATGTTTTCATCCCTTGACTTCTTTGGCGCAAAAATAGGGAAATTTGGTTTACTGCAGTGGATTTCCGCGAATAGAAGCAGGAACCTGGCCCGGCGTACAGAGATACTTTTCCCGGTCAATTGCATGGAGTTGTCAATTATTTTTTTACTTTTAGCAGATTGGTAAACCGCACAAAGCTGACAGGGAAAGCTTTACCAATTTTCACAGGGAATAAGACTAAACAAGCTAAAAATAGATTCTATGAAAATTCATGAATACCAGGCAAGAGATTTATTCAGAAAGTACGGGATTCCTGTTCCCGATGCGGTATTGTGCCACTCTGCAGAAGAGGTGGAGGCGAAAATTCCCGATGACCACCAGCTTCGGGTTGTCAAGGCACAGGTTCATGCCGGGGGACGCGGCAAAGCTGGTGGTGTAAAACTTGCCCGTTCAAAGGCGGAGGCCGTCGAAAATGCCCGGAAAATCCTTGGGATGGACATAAAAGGGTATACCGTTGAGAAGGTACTGATCGGCAATGCTGTAGACATCGACAAGGAATATTATGTGGGGCTGATCAACGACCGCAATACAAAATCGGTAGTTTTAATGGTCAGCGCCGAAGGGGGAGTGGAGATTGAAGAGGTAGCAAAGGTCACTCCGGAGGAAATCATCAAGGTGCCCATTGATCCGTTGACAGGGTTGATGGACTGGCAGGCCCGGGAAGTTGCACTGAAGCTTTTCCCCGATATCCGTCATGCCCGTGTGGCTGCTTCTATTTTTCAGAAGCTCTACCGGCTTTATCTCGATACCGATTCTTCCCTGGCTGAAATCAATCCGCTGGTACTGACCGTGCAGGATGAGATCATGGCCATCGATGGAAAGATGAATTTCGACGACAATGCCCTTTACCGCCAGCCTTCAATTTTAAAGATGCGGGAGGTGACCGATGATGAGCAGAAGGAGATCGATGCCACGGAAAAAGGGCTCTCCTACATCAAACTCGACGGGTCGATCGGATGTATGGTAAATGGGGCCGGGCTGGCCATGGCCACCATGGACATGATTAAATTGTACGGTGGAGAACCTGCCAATTTCCTGGATATCGGCGGCTCTTCCAACCCGCAGAAAGTCATTGATGCCATGAACATCCTGCTGAGTGACCGGAATGTCAAAGCGGTCATGATCAATATTTTCGGAGGGATCACCCGTTGTGACGATGTAGCCCGGGGATTGATCACCGCACTCGATCAGATCAAGCCTACCATTCCGATAGTGGTCCGTCTTTCCGGTACCAATGCCAGGGAGGGGCTCGAACTTTTGAAGTCAACGGGATTGCCTACCGTGGGAACCATGGGGGAAGCCGCCCGGAAAGCCATTGAATTAAGTAAACGTTAACCTGATAATCCACAAAAAGCAAAACTATGAGTATTCTGGTCAATAAAGATACCAGGCTGGTCGTCCAGGGAATTACCGGACGCGACGGGGCCTTCCATGCGCAGAAAATGAAAAGCTATGGTACCAATGTGGTAGCCGGTGTGAGTCCGGGAAAGGGTGGGCAGGTTTTTGAAGGAATTCCCATTTTTAATACGGTGTCGGAAGCCAGAAGTGCTACCGGTGCCAATGCCTCCGTGATTTTTGTGCCGGCTCCTTTTGCTGCCGATGCAGTGCTGGAAGCCAGCTTTGCGGGTATTGAACTGGTGGTGACCATCACTGAAGGCGTGCCGGTTCGTGATATGATCAGGGTGATGCCCGTCGCAAGACAAAACGGTACCCGGCTGATCGGGCCCAACTGCCCCGGACTGATTACCCCCGGTGAATGCCTTATCGGCATCCTTCCCGGAAATATTTTCAAAAGGGGAAATGTCGGCCTGATGTCGCGAAGTGGTACCCTTACTTATGAGGTGGTGAACTTGCTGACGGAGAGTGATATGGGACAGACTACCTGCATCGGGATTGGTGGTGATCCGGTGGCCGGATTGTATTATCAGGATCTGCTGCAGATGTTTGAAGATGATCCCGACACCAAAGGAGTAGTGCTGATCGGTGAAATCGGAGGGGATGCGGAAGAGCAGGCTGCCCGCTTTATAAAAACCCATATGACCAAACCGGTGGTCGCCTTTATTGCCGGACAAACAGCCCCTCCCGGGAAAAGGATGGGACATGCAGGCGCCATTATTTCAAGTGGTTCGGGTACCGCAGAGGAGAAAATCAGAGCCTTCCACGAAGCTGGGGTTCCTGTGGCCAAAGAACCCTCCCTGATCCCTGAATTGCTGCGTAAAAGGATGGGGTAACCCCCTTAGCCACATGGTGATTCTTCTCTTTCGTTTCATCCGGAACCGGAAGAGATTGCTGTCCCCGGACCAGTTTATAATTGTGCCCCGAATACCCGTTTGAGCAATTCGGTGACACGTGCTACCGGATCGGTACGGATCTTTTTTTCCTCCTGGCCGACCTTCATAAACAAACCGTCAAGGGCCTTCCCTGTAAGGTATTGATCGAGCTGCACATTGACAGGTGTAAACCCTGCCAGCCTGCCAGGCAATGAATTGGCAATTTTATTCCATTCCGTCGTGAGTTTGTTCCAGCTTTCGGTAGTGGAGATATTCCCGATGAGCTTTTTGTCGGTCGATGTTTTGATCTTCGGCTGGTACAGGGCAAAGAGCTGATCGTAGGTATTGGTCCGCAGGTAGTCGGTGGCAGCGGTTTCGTGACCCTTCAGAATGGCAAGTCCGTCATTAATGGTCATACCGGTGACCGCAGAAACAAAGATGGGAAGCGCCTCTTTGGCTGCATCTTCAGCCGCACGGTTGATCCGCATAACCACATCCTCCACCAGCCTTTCTCCTCCCGGAATGCGGGAGAGGTTTTCGGTGATCACCCTGGCTTCAGGAGGCAATAAAATTTTAATCATTTCATCGCGGTAGTAGCCATCGGTTTTTGAAATCCTCGCCAACGATGAGTCTGCACCAATATTCAGCGCCTGCCTGAGGCCGGCAACAATCTCTGCCGTGGTGAGGGGTTGATTGGCCATTGTGGAGGTGAGGATCTGTTGCAGTTCGGCACAACCGGTCATATATACCGGGAGAAGCATGATCACAATGAATCTGAAAATTTTCTTCATAATGCTTTATTTGTGAATTATTAATTGTCAACATGCGAATTCGAATCCCAACCACCCCGGCAACCCTTGAACAACTGTTGACCCCCCGACGCTACGGTCGGGATCTCCGCTACGCTCCGACTTGAACGATTTTCAGGAGGCCGCAACGTCCGTTTTTTAATCAACGGTGCGGGATCACGGGGTACATTTTTAACCCCGGTTGCCACCGGGGGCTACAAAGATTTCACCCCTCCGGGGTTATAGATTCGGTAACAAAGGCTAATCCGGATCCAGGAAATGACCATCGAACAACAACCCTGGAACCTTGGAACCCTGGAACTTTGGAACCTTGGAACCTTGGAACCCTGGAACCCTGGAACCTTGGAACTTTGGAACCTTGGAACTTTGGAACTTTGGAACTTTGACCTCAATCTCCCTTAAACAGTTTTTTGATCAGGTCATCCCTTCCGATGCGTCTCAGTTCCGCAGTGATGGCATTTCGGTACTCTTTCTTGTACCAGAAAAAGAACTGACGTTGTTTCTGCCGTTGCTCCAAAGAACGTGCCGTATATATTTTTTCCAGGGTATAGGGGTGATATCCTGAATAGTAAATTTCAGTAGCCAGGGTCATCGGCGTAGGGGTGAAATCCTGGACCTGTTCGAGACGGAAGTCAAGCTGTTTGGTTTTTGCTGCCAGGTCAGCCATGTCCTCAGGCCGGCTCGCCGGATGGGAAGAGATGAAATAGGGAATCAGCTGCTGGTTGATTTTTTCAGTGGTGATGATCTGTTGAAACTCCCGGTTGAGTTCCTCAAAAAGTTTAAACGACGGTTTCCGCATGAGGCGGAGAACTTCATCGGAAGTGTGTTCGGGTGCCACTTTCAGTCTTCCCGAAACATGATGCCGGACAACCTCTTTCAGATAGAGCCGGTTTGCTTTGTCGGTCTCGTGGTTGCCGGTCTGATGCAGGAACAGGTCATAACGGATGCCGCTCCCAATAAATGCTTTTTTCACGCCTGGCACGCTCCTCACTTTCCGGTAGAGCTCCAGCAGGGGCTGGTGACTGGTATCCAGATTTTTACAAACGGCAGGGAAGATGCAGGAGGGTCTGACACATTTCATGCAGATTTCCTGTCTGATCCCCTTCATCCGGTACATGTTGGCTGACGGGCCACCGATGTCGGAGAGGTATCCCTTAAAATCCTCCATCCGCGCAATTTTTTCTACTTCTGTGACGATGGATTTTTCAGACCTGCTGGAAATAAATTTTCCCTGGTGGGCGGAAATGGTACAAAACGCACATCCGCCGAAACATCCTCTGTGAAGGGTAACCGAATGCCGGATCATTTCCCAGGCGGGGATCGCCCCTTTTCCATTGTAGCGGGGATGGGGCAACCGGGTGAAGGGAAGGTCATAAATCCGGTCCATCTCTTTCTCTGTCAGCGGAGGCCAGGGAGGATTGATCACCACCTGCCGGTTTCCGATCCGCTGAACCAGCTTGCGGGCTTCCAGTTTATTGGATTCTTCTTCGATATGCCTGAAGTTGCGGGCATAGGTTTTTTTGTCGGCCAGACAGGCTTCGTGAGAAGCCAGTTCCAGCTCCTCCCATTTGGCAAGTGTGGCATAGGAATTCCCCTGATCAGTGAGGAATGCGGTCTGGGGAATGTTGGTAAGCTTGCGAATATCCACACCGCGCTCTGCAAGCTTTACAAATTCTGTCAGCGATTTTTCACCCATCCCGTAAAACAGGAGGTCAGCCCCGGAATCTGCAAGAATTGATGGCATCAGCTTATCGGACCAGTAGTCGTAATGGGTCACCCTGCGCAGGGAGGCTTCAATGCCCCCGATAATCAGGGGAACTTCAGGATAAAGCTTCTTAAGTATCTGCGAATAAACGGTTGTGGCGTAATCAGGCCTGAACCCTGATTTTCCCCCTGCCGTGTAAGCATCGTCAGAGCGACGTCGTTTTCCTGCAGTATAATGGTTCACCATGGAATCCATGCAGCCTCCGGTGACCGCGAAAAACAGGCGTGGCCGTCCGAGCTTTTTAAAATCCCTGAGATCATCCTGCCAGTTTGGCTGGGGCAAAATAACCACTTTCAATCCTTCAGCTTCCAGAATGCGGCCAATAACTGCGGTTCCGAAGGAGGGATGATCCACATACGCATCGCCTGAAACAAGAATCACATCGGCAGATTCCCACCCCCTGAGCTCCATCTCTTTATTGCCGACAGGGAGCCATTCTCCGTTTTTTACATCGTTATTTCTCATTTTCCGGCTCTGAAAGTAGTAAAATTAATGCTAAGTTTGAGGAAATTATTTTCTGGTAGTCATCGGCAATCCAGGTCCGGGTGTCTTTCCATGCATACCGGATTTTGCCTTTCTACCCTAAACCAAGATAACGAACTGATGGCGCTGATTAATCCGAAGGATCTTTTAAAAGTGAATCCGGCACGTAACTACCTGGGGGACGAATACTTCGCCCGTTTTCTGATGTATATTCTCCGTTTCCGCCGCCTGAACAAGCTTTATGCAGGCATCGAGGATAAAACAGGTTTGGAATTTGTCGATGAAGTGATCAAATTGCTTGAACTGAAGATCGGATATGAGGAAACCGAACTTAAAAGAATTCCCGCAGAAGGGCCGGCCATTGTGGTGGCCAATCATCCGCTCGGGGGTCTCGACGGACTTTTGCTCATCAAAATGATTTCAGGTTTCCGGACCGACATAAAAATCCTTGGCAACCAGTTATTGGGGAAAATTAAACCTGTATCGGCTTTTTTTGTGGATACCAATCCCTTCGAGGTAGAAACCGATTCGGAGGAGAGTGCTTTTTCAGGTTTGAAGGAATCGATGACTCATCTTAGAAATGGGGGTATCCTCTGCATTTTCCCGGCAGGAGAGAGCAATCCTACCAACATCTCAAATCTGGTGACCGACCGGATCTGGAGATATCCCATTATCCGGTTTATAAAAAGGATGGAAGTGCCGGTGATCCCGGTCCACTTCCAGACCGACAGCAGCCGCTTGTTTAAAATAATGAGCCAGATTCATCCCCGGCTGAAAGAGGCCCGGTTGCCTGCGGAACTGTTCCACCGGAGAAATAAAAGCATCGCTGTCAGGATCGGAAACCAGATCAAAAAAGCAGACCAGGATCAATTTACTGACATTTACCAGTACGGAAGATATCTCCGTGCAAAAACCTACGGGATGTCGACTCCCATTGAGGTGAAAAGGTTTTTTAATTATTCGCTCAGGGCATCGGTGAAGCCGCAACAGATTGTGGAACCGGTCCCCAGGGAGGAAATCCTGAAGGAAATTCAGGAATTGCGACACGCTCACCTGTTGTTCAAGTTGGAGGATTATAGTGTTTTTGCTGCACCCAGCCGTGAAATTCCACATATTCTGAACGAGATAGGGCGCCTCAGGGAGATCACCTTCAGGGAGGTGGGCGAAGGCACCAATCAAAGCATTGACATTGACGAGTTTGATTTATATTACCACCAGCTGTTTATCTGGGACGACAGGGCAGAGCGGATTGTCGGAGCCTACCGGATCGGTTTGGGCAGGGAAATTGTTGAACAATACGGAAAACGGGGATTTTACATCAACACCCTCTTCAGAATCGATGACACCATTGAAGGGATTCTGAGTCAAAGCATGGAACTGGGCCGGTCGTTCGTGGTCAAAGATTATCAGAAAAAGCCCATGCCACTGTTCCTGCTCTGGAAGGGAATTCTGTACTTCATGCTCAAAAGTACCGACTACAGGTATCTGATTGGTCCGGTAAGTATAAGCAATAACTATTCCCGGATTTCGAAAGACCTGATTATCCGGTTTATCCTTGAAAATCATTTCGACTGGAGGCTTTCACAACGGATTAAACCCAGAAACAGTTACAAATTCCACAGTGACGATCCGAACATCAATATCCTGATGGAAAGTGCCGGACGGGATATCAACAAGCTCGACAAAACCATCCGTGATGTGGATGCCTTGAATTCCGGACTTCCTGTACTGTTGAAAAAGTACATCAAACTGAACGCCAAAATCGTCTGTTTTAACGTGGATCCGAAATTCAATAACTGTCTGGATGGCCTGATCATGCTCGATATTTTCGATATTCCCCGGGCCACGGTGGAATCCCTTCATAAAGAAGTGAACGACGGATCCATTCTGGAAAGATTTTATTCCAACAGGGAATAACATAGAGGAGATATCCGTGATGAGAACACACCATGCAGCAGGACAGATGTATTCCTACCTGGCCTTACGGAGAACAGTGGGCTGGATTGGGATTCTGCTTCCATTTATCCTGATGGCGGGCAGCCACTTCCTGTTCGGGGAAGAGGTCCCGCTCTTTGACATCAGTATGTACTATTATTCAGGTATGCGCGATGTATTCGTCGGAGCCATGTGTGCAGTCGGACTTTTTCTCCTGTTTTACCGGGGGTATGACCAATGGGACAACCTTGCGGGTGATGTGGCAGGGGTCTGCGCATTTCTGATTGCATGGTTCCCCACTTCCAAAATAGGTCCGCAGGATTGGGCAGGGCAGATCCACTTCGGAGCGGCAGGAGTGTTCTTCACCATTCTGGCTATTTTATCCCTGTTCCTGTTTACCCGAGGAGAGGTTGATCCGACTCCCCGGAAGATCCAGCGGAATTTTATTTACAGGGCTTGTGGCATTGTCCTTCTGATAGCGGGCATCGGGATACTTATTTATTTCTTGTTCCTCCAGGAACTTTTTCCCGATACCCGGTTTGTTTTCTGGGCGGAGACCCTGGCCCTGGTATCCTTCGGTATTTCCTGGCTGACCAAGGGGGGTAGTCTGTTGCCGGATAAACAAGCGAGGGAATGATCGTCAGTGAGATTGCACTGAACGGAATGGCCTTCACTTAGTTATTCCAACGCCAGGGTAATTTCAGCGGGTCGGACCAGGCAGGTGATTTCGGGAATTGTGGGATGTAGCCACCGGGACGCATTTCCAGCGAGGTGCCGTTGACAAAAACCTCACCTTTGCGGTACCTGGCGATTCCGTCCGAAAGGCATCCATTCTCGTTTTAGCCAAAGTTAACATGTTCTTCTTTTTCTGGCTTTAATGCGCAAGCTTCAATATTCTGAGGGCTCCCCGAACCACCAGGATAAATACCAGTGCGCCGACAATCAGGTCGGGATATTTGGAGCCGGTAAGCAACACCAGGAGGGCAGCCACGATCACCCCCAGGTTGGCAATCACGTCGTTGGAGGTAAAAATCATGCTGGCCTGCATATGGGCTTCCCGGCTTTTACTGTTCCTGAGGAGATGGAGCGAGGTTGCATTTCCTGCAAGCGCCAGAACCGAGACAATGACCATGGCCTGGAAGGCAGGCATTGGTTCCGGGAAAATGAAGCGACGGATCACCTCGGCGATTCCTGCCAGGGCCAGGACCATCTGAAAGTACCCGCTGATGGCGGCAATTCTCTTTTTAAGCAACAGGGAGCCCCCGGCAGCTACCAGAGCCATTCCGTATACAAAACTGTCGGCCAGCATATCGAGGCCATCGGCAAGCAGCCCCATGGAATCGGCCACAAGGCCGGTGATAATTTCCAGAATAAAAAAGAAGAAGTTGATCAGCAACACGATCCACAAGAGTGATCGGTCGCTCTTTTGTGCCGGAGGTGCCTGTGATTCAATGTTTTCGGATTCTGAGACCAGGGAAGTGCCCATGTTCAGCGTTTCGAGAATGTCAAGGATTGGTGTCGCGTTTCCTGAATAGTAAACTGTCAACTGACGGGATGGGATGTCAAATTCGAGAGAGCGGATCTGTGCGGATCCTTCCAGTTTCATCCTGATCATCTGTTCTTCGGAGGGACAGTCCATTTTATCGATTCTGAAGAGGGATTTGTGCATTGTCTCAGGATTTAAGGTATAGGTTGGCGTCGCCGTAGCTGAGGAAGCGGAACCCGTGGTGCAGGGCGTAGTCATATACTTTCTTCCAATCGTTCCCGAGGAAGGCGGCCACCAGGAGCAGCAGGGTGCTGTTAGGCTGGTGGAAGTTGGTAAACATGCCGCGGATCATCCTGAACCGGTAACCCGGGATGATGATGATGGAGGTGGTAAAGGAGAGTTGGCCGGTTTGGTGATTTTCCATCCAGTTAAGCAGGTTGGTGATGGCCGTTGCCGGGGGAAGGTCGGTGTTGTGGGTGTATGGCTGCCATTGGTCCACATGAAAGGTGCATCCCTCTGAGGAATTCTCCTGGTTTTCGCCGGTGCCGGAATTGTTTCCCTGGATGGCTTCTGAACATCCTGCCCCCAGCCAGTAAAGGCTTTCCAGGGAACGCACCGAGGTGGTTCCCACGGCAAGGACCCGCCCTTCATTGTGCATCAACTGCTCCAGAAAAGCTTTGGTGACATTTACCGTTTCGGTATGCATGTCGTGGTCGGCCACCCGTTCCGATTTCACCGGCTGGAAGGTTCCGGCACCCACGTGGAGGGTGAGTTCCGCAAAGGCGATGTGTTTATCCCGTAGTTTTTCCATCACCCGGGGGGTGAAATGGAGTCCCGCTGTGGGTGCGGCCACCGATCCGTCGATGCGGGCATAGGTGGTCTGGTAGCGGTCGTCGTCGATGTTCTCTGCCTGACGATTGAGGTAGGGGGGAATGGGCATGCTTCCGGCGGCTTCAATGAGGGTGGCGAAGGTGACGGAATGGTTCCAGGTAAAACGGATGCAGAAAGCATTGCCCATACGTCCGGCCATCTCCGCATGAAGGGTCACCATGGTATCCCCAACAGGAACAGTCAGTTTAAGGGCTCCCCGTTTCCACTTCCGTGCATTGCCGACCAGGCATTTCCATTCCACCACGGTAGTCGACTGGAAAGAGAGTTGGTAGTCGGCGGGCTGGTGGGGCTCCAGACAGAAGATCTCGACCCGGGCCCCTGAAGGGATGTGAAAGATAAGCCGTGCATGGATTACCCGGGTGTTGTTGAAAACCAGAAGGCTGTTTGCAGGTACCACCCTGCCGGCATGACTAAAAATGTCTTCTGAAATAGTCCCCTCATTCCACAACAGCAATTTCGACTGGTCTCTTTCGGAAAGCGGATAGACTGCGATCTGATCCTCGGGAAGCGTATAGCTGTAATCGCTGATATTTATTGGCGGTATCATAATTCTTGGTTGGAACGGCAAAAATAGGCAAAATGGAAGAGAGTTTCATGTGAATAAATTGTTTGTTCTTAACGGCCACATGTAATAGCCATGATGGTTTATTCATCCCTGATGGTGATATAATGATTATGGCTATTTCATCATGGATCTGGTTAATGCGGTCCGTGGCCTGTTTCAAAATTCCGGTTTCCGGTTTCGGATGCCAAAATATCCTACTTTTGTATAAAAATGAGTTATGCTTAAAGTTGGCGACAGGGTGAAATTTCTGAATGCCGTGGGTGGCGGAAAAATTACCGGTTTTGTAACACCTAAAATGGTGAATGTGGAAGATGACCAGGGATTTGAGGTGCCTTGTCTGATCAGTGAGCTGGTAAGGGACGAGCGGTTTGGGGAGATTCTGGAGCGACCCAGGGTAAAGGAGAAGAAGCAGCCGAAGGAGGAACCGGTAAAACCAAAGCGGGAGTCTGTACCTTTGTTTGCTTCTTCGGCAGGCAATCCAGCGACTGCGGAACCTTCCTACTACCTGGCCTTTGTGCCGGAAGTTCCCACGATGCCCCTCTCCGGGGAGATCAAGGCCTGGCTGGTCAACGATTCGAAATATTCCCTTTTGTTCCATTTCTCGCTACTGTCGGAGGGTACCTACCACTCTGAAAAATCGGGACGGCTGGCTCCGTTTTCCGGGATCCCGCTAAAAGGTTTCGGACACGAGGATTTAAGCCACTTCCCTGACTTCGGAATTCAGCTCCTCCCTTTTGAACTCAAAAGTGCTGCATTGATCCCTGCGCTGGCTAAAACCATCAGAATAAATCCGGTCAGGTTTTACAAGGAGACATCTTTTACTGCGAATTCCTATTTTGAAAAGAGGGCTTTCCTTTTAGGCATCAGGGAAAAGGAGCTTTCCAGGGAGCTTGAAAAGTTGAAGCAACACGACTTCAGCGCTCCGGAAGTACTTGCAGAAAGCGGGGATGTGGCGGTGTCCAAAACAAAAAGGAAGGAACCCCTTGATGTGAAGGAAGTAGACCTCCATATCGGGGAAGTGGTGGACTCGGCTTCCGGGCTTTCCAACAAGGAAATGCTTGATCTGCAAATGGAAAGATTCAGGAGTGAGATGGAGAAAGCCATCCACGAAGGTACCCGGCGGATTGTGTTTATCCATGGGGTGGGGCAGGGTACCCTGAAGAATGAGTTGCGCAGGGAACTGCAATCGCGTTACCGGAAATACGACATGCAGGATGCTTCCTTCAGGGAGTATGGGTACGGGGCTACCTTGGTGATTCTCAGAAAGGGATGAAGGTTTCTGATTCAGATAATCTCCTTCGTGGCTTCCTGCAGTAACCGGGTACTCATTTCAGTAAGTTTATATTTCTGGATTTTTCCGCTTGCCGTCATGGGGTATTCCTTGACAAAAAAGATGTATTTCGGAATTTTGTAGCGGGCAATCTGGCCATAGCAGAAGTCGGTAATTTCCTCTTCGGTAAGGGTAAATCCTTTTTTTACCTTGATGAATGCGCCTACCTGTTCCCCGTATTTCGGACTGGGAACAGCGGCCACTTCCACGGCTTCGACCTGTTCCATTTTATACAGGTAGTTCTCAATTTCACGGGGGTAGATGTTTTCGCCTCCTCGGATGATCATATCCTTGATTCTGCCGGTGATCCGGTAGAAGCCGTCTTCGTTTTTCACGGCCAGGTCGCCTGAATGGAGAAAACCGTTTTCGTCGATGGCCTTACGGGTAGCTTCCTCGTTTTTGTAGTAGCCCTTCATGACATTGTATCCCCGGCAGCATATTTCACCCTGTTCTCCGATGGCACATTCTGTGCCGGTTTCGGGATTGAAGATTTTCACTTCGACATTGGGGAGCTCAAAGCCGACTGTGGTGGCCTTCGTTTCCGGTGAATTATGGGTTCGGGTGGCGGTCATCCCGGGGGAAGTTTCGGTAAGCCCGTATACGATGATGATGTCTTTGGCGTGCATCCGGGTCATGACCTGGTTCATGGTTTCGATTGGGCAGAGCGATCCTGCCATGATGCCGGTACGCAGGCTGGTAAGGTCGAACATGTCGAACATAGGGTGGTTCATTTCCGCAATGAACATGGTAGGAACCCCATAAATGGCAGTGCATTTTTCACGCTGTACCGATGCCAGAACCATCAGCGGGTCGAACTCCTCCACAAGAACCATGGTGGCTCCATGGGTAATTACCGCACAAAGGGAGAGTACGCATCCGAAACAATGAAACAGGGGTACCGGGGTCATCACTTTGTCGGACCGTGTAAATTTCATACATTCTCCCACCGAATAGCCATTGTTTAAAATGTTGTGGTGCGACAACATCACTCCTTTGGGGAATCCGGTAGTTCCCGAGGTGTATTGCATGTTCACCACATCGTGGCAATTTTGGGTTTCGGTGATGTTTTCGATTTCCGAATCATCCACATGCCCGCCCAGAAGCAGCAACTCCTGGGTATTGTACATCCCTCTGTGTTTCTGCTGGCCGATGAAAATGACATTCCGCAATTCCGGGAAACGGCTGGTGTGAAGCTCTCCCCTGGGTTGTTCTTTCAGTTCCGGAACCAGGTCGAAGATCATCTGAAGGTAATCACTTTCGCGGTATCCGTCAACCATGCAAAGGGTGTGAATATCTGCATTCCGGAGGATGTAATCCAGTTCAGCCATCTTGTAACTGGTATTGATGGTGACCAGGATTGCGCCGATTTTGGCTGTCGCGAACATAAAGGTGAGCCAGTCGGGGACATTCTTTGCCCAGATTCCCACTTTCTGTCCGGGTTGAATACCGATATACAACATTCCTTTGGCGAGCCTGTCCACCCTGTCGTTAAATTCACTGTAGGTGAACCGGAGGTTGCGGTCAGGATAAACGATGAAATCGTGGTCCGGAATTTCCAGGGCCCATTTTTCCAAAATCTCCCCCAGGGTATAATCGATTAGTTGCATGATGGGAATAGTTAAAAATCGTAACTGCCGGCAGTCTAATAAGGAGTATACACCACTGCCAGTATTTTGGCCGGTTGGGAACATCCGGCATGTACATTGT
>CAYYJE010000052.1:0-21065 GCA_964472165.1 uncultured Prolixibacteraceae bacterium
GGGCGGCCTGCGCCATGGGAGCCTGTTTGCAGTACAATCAGGAGTTATGGGCCTGTTCATCAGCGACCAAACGCTTGCCGGCATCAATGAGCTTGTGAAGAAGAATGGACTTGTGGTGGTCACATCGGCGCGTTTTGCCCCTGATAAGCTGGTTGCCGCCTATTCCGGAGGCACCAGGGAATTCATGGACGGAAAAGGAAAATGGATTGTCACCGACGACATGGCCGGCGATGAACTGAAAAAACTGGTAAAGCCTTTCATCGGGAACGATGACGAAATTGTTTATCATTTTACGGGAAACCGGAAGATAACCATGAAAATATCGTCTAACGGGGACGAACTTGATATTACAAAAATGAACTTATAGACAATTTCCATATTGATAAAACCAAAGCATCAGTAGCTAAGACATTTGATTTTACAATGAAAAGAAGAACATGCCAGCTGTGGGCCATCCGGGTCCCGGTCGTTTTGCTTCTGCTGTTTACGCAGTGTAAAAACGACAATGTGATGACTGAAGAGTGGATGAGGGAATGGTCATCTCCCTCACCCGTTTATCGCCCCTTGCAGATCGTTCACGGGGCCGATATTCGCGATAAGGCTGCTTATTTCAAAGACAGCTGCGGCTTGGGCGGAGTGGTTTGCAATGTTCCATTTGGCGAGAATTATCTGAAATCAGAGGAGGATTGGACGGTCTTCAGGGAAGGAGTAAAATCGATGGTAGACAGTGGACTGAGGGTATGGATTTATGACGAGGATGGCTATCCCAGTCTGGGCGCGGGAGGAAGGGTCCTCGAGGCTGATCCCTCTCTGGAAGCGCTTGAAATGGTCTATGACAAAGAAAGCGAAAACCCTTTTTCGGTCCGTCGCTGTTACGAATACACGCATGCCTGTAATAATTTCTATACAGCCCGGCGTTATCCCAATCCCCTGAATCCAAAGGCCACAGAAAAATTCATTGAAATGACCCACCAGGCTTATTGGGATCATCTTGGTCCGGAATTGTATGGTGAAGTGGAGGCTTTCTTTACCGATGAACCCTCGATGATGGCTGTAAACCTGGGAGAGCTTCCTGCGAATGTAAGGGAAAATGTAAGGATAACTGATCCGCTTGATTTGAATAAAAAAAATCTGCCGATGATTTCATGGGTGGAAGGATTGCCTGATACGTACAAGGCGAAGTACGGCGAAGAGCTGACGGATCTCCTGACATCCCTTTTTACAGGCGACAGCGAGCGTGACAAGGTGGTACGGCAGAAATTCTGGTCGCTTCTTGCCGGCTTGAACAAATCGTCTTATTACGAGGCCATCCGAACCTGGAGTCAAACCATGCGGGAAAAAAATGGCGGGAAAGGTCCGGTGTCGTCGGGACACTGTTTGCATGAAGAATATCCGGCGTTTCATGTGCCGCTCGATGGAAACAAGCTGTGGGTCACATCGGAATTTGATATTCCCGGTCTCGATCAGCTTAACTCCGATCCCTCCATCTGGAGTGGCAGTTCCTGGATGGCTCCCTTCTTCCCCGGTTCCTCAGCTTTTCTGACCGGCAAGCGCCGTGTAATGTGTGAAATGAGCGATTTCTCCCAGACCATGGCAGGCAAAGGTCCTGTGCCACTTGAAGAAATGGAGGCGGCCGCAGCCTGGCAGATGGCTTTCGGCGTGACTGATTTTACCCTTTATTATACCATTCACAACGGGGAAAGGTATCCATACAGGAATGAGGCGGCGTACAAAGCTTATTGTGATTTTGTCGGCCGGGTCAATTCCGTGGTGATGGAAGCTGCTCCGGTCAGGAACATCCTGCTTTACTACCCGATTTATGATCTGCAAAGGGAATACATTCCGACAGCCGGAAAAATGTCGCGGAGTACCCAAAGCGAATTGACAAAAATTGTCGAATCTTCCTTCCGCGATTTGGGTTCCAATCTACTGAAGGCTCAGAATCAGTTTGTACTGGTCGATTATCTGACACTGGAAAAGGCTGAAATTACGGACAAAAGGACGATCAGAACCGGAAGCAATCACTTCTCTTCCATTGTTTTTCCCCGGGGCGTGGTTTTTCCCCCCAAGGTTGCGGAATGGGTGCAGCAGGCCAAAGAAAAGGGTGTCACCCTGTTTTTTGCGGATGATTTCAGCGAAACTCCCTCTCCTGATCAATTGACCCGGCTTGTTGGACATGAAAACCCGCTGGTACCATCCTCTCCGGAGATTGCCTTCGGAAAATTTATGCGCGGGGAAAGGGAAATATTTATGCTGGTGAATACGGGAAAGGAAAAATATGAGGGAGGATTGGTGGTTGCCGATGGGAAACGGTATGCAGTACTTGATCCTCTCATGGGAAGTGTGACTGCGCCCCAAAAAGTTACGGGAAACCGGGTTAAAGTGGAATTGGCGCCTCTTCAGACCACAATTATCACAATTGTGCGGTGATTTTTTGTGACAGTTGCTCTACCCGAAAGTCCCTTTCTTGTTTTATGATAAGGAAATTCCCGATGTTTTATGTATTTTTAGCCGGTCGCGTATTGCCCGCCATGTTGTAGTGACCATAATCAGTCTGAATTCCGACACGTTCGCATTCTTTCCGCTGGATATGGCACCGGAATGGACCGGATCGGAAATGGAAGTGCTGGAGCAGTACGGGTTATAGAAACCAGCCTAAAATGAGTTTAATTGACATGAAATTGGAAATGAATTTAAAGCTGAGAATTATTGCGTCAGGATTGCTTTGTTTTTTTTGTGTGTTGCTGGGGCCTGCAAGTCAGCTGTTTGCCCGGACCCCTGAAAATGAATTCGATATACGGCTCCGCGATGGGCAGGTGATGCGGATACAAATTTGCAGCCCTGACATTGTAAGGATCCGGCTTTCTGAAACCGGTGAATTCAGGGAATCTCTGATGGAACGGTATGGGATTGTCAAAACCGACTGGGAACAGGAGCAGGCAATTTTAAGAACAGAAAAAGGGAAGCAGGTGGTGACTGCCCCGGGTTTTCAGGTATCGGTCAGTCCGCGCAGCGGAGAAGTCTCCATTTCTGACAGATCAGGAAAACTTCTTGTTGGAAACATATCGGTAGCTGGGCCAAAAGCTCCTGAAACCGGAAGACTTGCTCAATCGCTGAACAGCTATTTCGGGAAGGTAAAGCAGGGACAGGCAATTATCGGTTCGGGCAAAGGTCCCGCTGAGACAGGACAATTGGAGGAGGTCGGTAATATTTCTGCCAGCCGGGTAATCGCGATTCCGGTGAAGGCGGAAGAGCGTTTCTACGGTGGGGGTAGTACCAGCCGGAACACGATTCAGCACAGGGGATCGGTTTTGCGTATGTGGGCCACCTATCAGAAAACTGAAATCCCCATGCCTTTTTTGATGAGTACCGAAGGGTGGGGAATTTTTAACCATACCACTGCTAAGAATTATTTCGACATCGGCCGGTTTCAAAATGACAGGCTTTATATTTTCAATACCGGGGGCGATGTGGATTTTTACCTGATGTTCGGAAGCTCAATGCCCGACCTGATTAACCTTTTCACGACCATCACCGGCAAACCCTACCTGATGCCCAAATGGGGATACGGACTCGCCTTTGGGGGGAACATGATGGAAGATCAGCTTGACATCATGAACGATGCCGTCCGTTTCCGCGATGAGCACATCCCTTGTGATATTTTCTGGCTTGAGCCCCAATGGATGAAAAAACGCTACGATTTTTCCACGGAGAAAAACTGGAACCTCGAGAAATTCCCCGCAGAGCCCTATTGGGAGGTTGACAAGTTCCCGAAATACGAAGCCCCTACACTTTTCATTTCGAAGTTGCATGGACTGGGTTTTAAACTGGCTTTGTGGCTCTGCATCAATCATGATATGACGGTTGCCGAAGAGGACCGGCTGGCAGTGAAAGATGGGAAGAAGCAGTCGGGGCAGGAACACTGGTTCCGGCATCTCACCCGGTTCATGGACCAGGGGATCGATGGTTTTAAACTTGATCCTGCCCATACCCTCGACGAACACCCCGATCTGAAATACTACAACGGATATACCGACAAGGAGATGCACAACCTGAACCAGGTGTTGCTTTCCAAACAGATGTACGAAACATTTCGTGAGCACAAGGGGATCCGGTCGTTCCACCATTATTGCGGCGGATACGCCGGTACCCAGCACTGGGGTGTGTCGACCAGCGGCGATAACGGAGGGGGCAGGGATGCGCTCTTCGATCAGTTGAACCTCGGTTTGAGCGGATTCGTAAATACTTCGGCCGATGTGCTTGAGGGAGTCACCGACAACATTGCCGGGATGCACCTGGGATTTTTTCTCCCCTGGATCCAGGTGAACAGCTGGTACAGTCTCCATCATCCCTGGTACATGAATCCCCTGGAAAAGGAGGCGTTCCGCTTTTACGCGCAGCTGCGGAACAGCCTGTTCCCCTATATTTATTCGGCGGCGGTGCAGGGAAGCCAGACCGGAATGCCCATTCTGCGTGCCATGCCACTGGTTTTTCCCAACGACCGTCATGTCGACAACATGATCTATCAGTACATGTTTGGCGAAAACCTGTTGGTGGGCGTATTCAGCGACTCGTTATACCTGCCTGAGGGAACCTGGATCAATTACTGGACGGGCGAAAAATTGAAAGGAGGCGATAAGGTCTTCTGCAAAATCCCGGAGAACAGGGGAGGACCCCTTTTTATCCGCAGCGGCGCAATCATCCCATTCCGGAAACCGATGAACTACATCGGTGAGAAAAAGGAGGACTCCCTGGTTCTGCGGGTTTATCCTGAGAAAAATAGCTTATACACCCTATGGGAAGACGATGGCATTTCGTTTGAATATGAGAAGGGAATCATCGCCAAAACCCGCATTGAATGCGCCGATTCGGAAAAGGAGACCCGACTGACCATTCACCCTGCCGTTGGATCTTATGAGGGAATGGCTGCTTCTCGTTCATGGGAACTGGAACTCTTTATTCCTGAAAGGCCGTCGAAGCTGTGGGTAAACGGATCAGATACCGATAAATGGAGATTTGAAGAATCGGGCAGGGTGATCGTGCCGGTTTTTCAGGAAGATGTAAGGGAAAAGGTGATTGTCGAGGTTTTAAAGAATTTGTAATGTTAAGGGCTAAGGGTTTAGTGTTATTATTTGCAGGATTCCTCCTTTCTGCCTGGATCTCTGTTCCACAGCGGGTGTCAGGTGATGGTGGGGCTTCCGGCAGAGGCAAAATCCTACTGCAGACCGGAGTCACCTTCAGGACATCGGACAAGATGCTGCAGCAGGTTTACAACATGGCTGAGGAAAAGGCAAAATGGAACATCGTCGATGATTTTGGCGGCTACAAAGTTCTGGTAGAAGGAGCTGAGTATAAAAATGTGTGGCTCGAAACCCAGCCGATGGGCGGTGTCATGTATGCCGGGCGCAACATGGAAGTTGCAAGGAACAACATCCTTATCTTCATGGACCATCAGCGTGAAGATGGCCGGTTCCCCGGAATGCTTCACTCCACCGAAGGTAAAAGATCGCCCTATTACGACAATCTGGTGGGAATGCAACGTTCAATTGATGACAGACTGAGTGCCTATTACGGTTGGTTTCAGGGATACTGTTTCCCGATGCCGGCCTTCGAACTCTATTTCTGGCTTGGCAAAGACAGGGAGTACCTGCAAAGGTTGTACGGATCGCTTGAGAAGTTCGATCAGTATCTATGGCGGACACGTGACTCTGATCAGGACGGCTGCCTCGAAACCTGGTGCATCTGCGATACGGGTGAGGATGCCAGCACACGTTTCAACGAGTGTCAGTGGGCCTGGCCATACGATTATGCTCCCACTGTGGAGGCTATCCGGAATCTGACCCCGGATCAGCGAAAGGCAGTTGGCATCCGCGAACAAAATCCGGAAAGTTTTCCCACTCCCATGGAATCGATGGATGTGATGTCGTATTCTTACACCAACCGCGATGTCCTGGCACGCATTTCGAAGGAACTGGGTAATGGAAGGGAAGCATACTGGCACAGGAAGGCCGGTGAGGTGAGAAAAAAAATAAAAAACTATCTGTGGATTCCGGGAAAACACGCCTGTTACGACCGTGATAAAAACAACGACGTGATGGACATCCTGATCCACAATAATCTCCGCTGCATGTATTTCGGAAGTTTTGACCAGCAGATGGCCGACGAATTCGTGAAATACCATTTGATGAATCCCGATGAATTCTGGACGGCAATGCCTTTGCCTTCCATAGCCGCCAATGATTCTTTCTTTCGCAACATATCGGGAAACAACTGGAGCGGGCAGCCCGAAGGTCTTACATTCCAGAGGTCGATACGTGCCATGGAAAACTATGGTCACTTTGCCGAACTGACCCTGATCGGCCGCAAGTTGCTTAAAACAGTGGGAGACTCGCTGAAATTTACCCAGCAGTTCGATCCCTTCACTGGTGTGATTACACCCAACCTTGACGGATACGGCCCGACAATTCTGGCATCGCTCGAATTTATTTCACGCATGTACGGGATCCACCTGACACAGGAAAGGGTGCTCTGGTCGTGCCTCGATGATCCTGAACAGTACGAATATGCCCAGAAATGGGGTGACCGGCACTTCAGAATGACCACCCGGGGAAACCGGGTCCACTGCGAAGTCAACGGGGAAGAGATTTTATGCTTTACCAAAGGGATCAGGGTGGTTACCGATCTGTCAGGCAAGCTCCTCGAAGTTGCAGGTATCGACACCGGTCACAAATGGGCGGAGCTGTCACTGAACGGGAAAACGTTTTCGCTGGACGTCGCCCCGAATTCGGTGTACCGTTACAAAGGAAAGTTCCGCAAAACCAGGGAGATTGATTTTTATCAGCCGCAAATAATTCATTAATAATAAATAATTTACGTTATGAACACTTACAAAACTGTTTTTTTCGTTACAGCCTTCTGCGTTTTTGGCCTGATCGGAAACGGATATGCCCAGATCAGAAATGACGAGGTATATGAATTTCCAGACCTGAATGGGCAGAATTACCGCTATCTGATCCAGATTCCCGATATCGACGGGTACAAAACGCTTAAATGTGATTTTCATGTTCATTCGGTCTTTTCCGACGGAAAAGTATGGCCCGATCAAAGGGTGAATGAAGCATGGAACGAGGGGTTAGATGTGATTGCCCTTACGGATCACATCGAATACCGTCCCAATAAGGCGATTCTTATCAGTGATTTTAACAAATCGAACGAAATTGCGCAGAAAAGGGGTAAAGAAATCGGGATGATCGTGATCAGGGGTTCTGAAATCACCCGTTCGAAGCCGCTGGGGCACCTTAATGCATTATTTATCCAGGATGCCAACAAACTGGATGTTCCGAACGAACTCGATGCCATTGACGAGGCGGTCAGACAGGGCGCCTTTATTCTGTGGAATCATCCCGGATGGCCAAACGATACCAGTACCATTTATCCGGTTCACCGGCAATTGATCGCCGCGAAAAAAATCCAGGGGGTGGAGGTTCTCAATGGATGGGAGGTGTATCCCGAAGTGATTGACTGGTGTCATGAACTGGGTTTGGCACCCTTTGCCAATACCGATATCCATTATACCAGTGCCAATCTTTACCGTGGACCTAATGTCCGTCCGATGACCCTGGTTTTTGCGAAGGAATACACCGAGGAGGGCGTCAGGGAAGCTTTGTTTGCAGGAAGAACCGTGGCCTTTTACAACAATATTCTGTCAGGGAAGGAGGAATACCTTAAATCGCTGATTCGTGAATCATTGTCGGTCAGGGTGATCGACAAGGCCAGAGGGACGATTGAGATTACCAATCACAGTGATATTGCTTACCAGATCAGGTACGGAAAGCTGATGTATGATGTTACGCTTTATCCCCACCAGGTGATGCGCACGAACATCCTCTCGGGCGATGAGGTGACCTTCAGCAACTGCGTTATCGGAATGAACAAATACGTGGTGACGAGCATTTGGTAGCACCCTGTTTGCCTGGACCTTCCTCCTGCCTGGCGTACCGCGATGGACGATGTAGTGAAAATTAAATTTTAAGCAAGTCATGAAGCATATTCTGATTCTGGTATGGGTCCTGTTCTTTTCGATGTTTTCCGCGGAAGCCTCTTCCATCGTTTTGGAAAATAACTGCGTAAAATACGAAGTGGCCCATGACGGCCGGAACCTCCATTTTACCGATAAATCCACAGGGTTTGACTTTCTCTTTACCGATACGGTTTCCTGGGTGGCTTCCGCCGGGAAAATGGGGAAAACCATCAGGGTGACTTCCGTAAAGCAAAGGGGGAACCTTTTGTTTCTTAAATTCGGAAAATCGGGCGTCAGGGCGGAGATCAGAATTTTCCATTCGGATAACCATATGGAGATGGAGGTTGTTAAAGTTCAGGGTGATCCGGAGTCGCTGACCTTTTTCAATCTCCCCCTGAAGCTCGAGGGTTTATCGGGAGAGCCTTTCGGGGCTTGTGTGCTTGCGCTGAATCTGGAGACGCATGTACACCAGCTTCCGGCCCTGCAGACGCATCTCCGGGCCAGTTGCTTCCGCCGGTTCGGAATGGAAGGGGCCCGCATTGCCCTGGTGGCGGTGCCGCAGAAAGAGATTCTGCCGGTTATCCGGAAAGTGATGGAAAAGGCGCCGGATATTCCGCGGTCAAACCGGGGGGGAGCCTGGGCTTCGTTGAGTAAAGAGGGATACGGATCCTATCTGATGAATTTCGGAACACTCACCGAAGAATCTGTCCCGGAATGGATTGAGATGTGCCACAACCTGGGGTTCACCCAGATTGACAACCATGGGGGAGGGGCTGACTTCTTCAGATTCGGGGACTTCGGACTGAATAAGGCCAAATGGCCCGATGGCTGGGCCCATTTCAAAAGGATCAACAGCCGGCTTCATGAGGCAGGAATTTCATCTATCTTTCATACCTATGCCTTCTTTATTGACAAGAATTCACCGCTGGTTACGCCGGTGCCTTCGCCCGACCTGGGATATTTCGATGCTTTTACCCTGGCAAAACCACTGGGTCCCGACGACCAGGAGATTGAGGTACTGGAACCCACTGACCGGATATCCACCGTCACAGGCTTTTTTGTCCGGAACAGTGTCACCCTGCGGATTGGAACCGAGCTGATCACTTTTTCAGGGGTAACGCAATCGCCCCCTTACCGGTTTACCGGCTGCAAACGGGGCGTAAACGGAACGCAGAGATCATCGCACGAAACGCAGCAAAAGGCTTTTCACCTGCGCGAAATGTTCGGAAGATTTGTCCCCGGGGTGGATACCCCGTTGTTCGGCGAAATTGCACGTAAGACCGCCGACATTGTGAATGAGTGCGATTTCGACGGGATTTATTTTGATGCGATCGACGGGAGCGACATCCTGGGGGGCGCAGACAATGCCTGGTACTACGGCACCCGTTTTATTTTCGAAGTGGTGAAGAATCTGAAACAACCGGTTGGCATGGAGATGAGTACCATGTTTCATCACTGGTGGCACTACCGGTCGCGCTGGCAGGCCTGGGACCGGCCGGTCCGTGGGTATAAACGGTTCATCGATATCCACACGGCAGCCATCAAAACCAGTACGTATGACCATGGCCTGTGGAACGGACACCTCCCCCTGATCAGGAAATATGCGGCTGCGGAGAGCGGCTCACTGCTTTTGCCGCTTCATCTGGGCTGGTGGGGAAACCAAACCTGGAATCCGCCTCAGGTGGAACCTGTCTTTCCCGACGATATTGAGTATTTGTGCTGCAAGATGATCGGCAACAATGCCGGAATGTCGATGCTGGGCGGTGCTGACAAAAAGACGCTGGAAGCCAATCCGCTTTACGCCCGGTTGATCCCCATCATCAGACAATATGAAGAATTGCGCCATATGCGTTATTTCAGCGATTCGGTTCGTTCACTGCTTCGGCAACCCGGGAAAGAGTTTTCCCTTTTTCGGGAAGAAAACGGCAGATGGAATTTCAAACCGGTAGAATATCATAAACAAAAGCTTACCGGGATCAATCATTCACCGGCATCATGGACGGTAGAAAACACGTATGCCTCACAGCCGCTTCGGTTGCGCATCGAGCCGCTCATGTCGGTAAAACCGTTTGATGACCCCGGCAATATTATTCTCACTGATTTTTCAGAAAAGGATGCTTTCCCGAATAAAGGGGTAGCAGGCGGCGTGTCAGGCGGAATTAAATATGGGGCTGAAAAAACAGAAAATGGCGAAATGACTGCGATTTTTTCAGCCTTCAGTGCCGGTGAAACTCTCCGCGAAGGTTCATGGATTAAAATGGAGAAAACCTTCGAACCGTGGCTGAATATTGAGAAAAATCAGGCACTCGGTGT
This sequence comes from uncultured Prolixibacteraceae bacterium, assembly GCA_964472165.1. Classification (GTDB taxonomy): domain Bacteria; phylum Bacteroidota; class Bacteroidia; order Bacteroidales; family Prolixibacteraceae; genus UBA1413. Next base: position 10,334 of record CAYYJE010000052.1, read on the forward strand.
CTGGATTCATGGCGATGGAAAAGGAGAATTGCTCAACTTAAGGCTTACCAGCCCGGAACATATTTCGCACGGTGCGCGGGGCGACCATTTCGTGAAAATTGATTTTACCGGCTGGAGATATTTTGAACTCGTGGAAATCGAATCGTCGGAATTCAGCAATTATCAGTGGCCGGAGAAAGGTTTTTACGTGTACGATTCGTACCGGCATACCGTCGATTTCAAAAATGTGGACAAACTCCAGTTGTGGTACAACAATCTTCCGGCAGGTGTGAATGTGGAGTGTAAAATTGGTCCTGTAAAAGCGCTGCCGATGGTGGCTCCTGCCCTTGAAAATCCGGAAATTACAGTCAACGGTAAAAAAATCGTTTTCCCCGTAACGATGAAACCCGGCATGTTTCTCGAGTTTAATTCACCGGACGGGTGCAAACTCTATGGTTCAAAGGGGAAACTGTTGCAGGAAGTTAATCCGGAAGGAGATATCCCGTTACTGGTTCCCGGTGAAAATCAAATCACTTTTTCGGGGAAGGGTGATCCGGAAATCAACTGCCGGGCACAGGTAACCCTCATCACCGCAGGGGAGCCACTGAGAATGGAATAATTGGAGCGAATTACCGGATGGTGGGGAGCACATTCCCAGCCTGAACTATTCGGTAACCGCCGAAAAAGGATCGTTCTCGCAACCCGGCGAAGGTATTTTTTTCCGCATTTCACCGGAGGACCAACGGATTACGCTTCGCTTTTTACAGAGTTTATAACCGTTCAATCATCTGAGATCAATGTGGATTATAAGGAGAAAAATGTATTTTTAGAACTCAACCTGATTCAACAAAAATGATTTTAAAAGTACGGATTTTTAAACGGTTTTTTTTGATTTTTTCTTTTGTGTATTCGATGCTTTTTATCAGTGCACAGTCTCCCGGGAAAAAATTATTTGTTTCTCCTTCCGGCGATGATAACGCAGCGGGTTCAAAAGAACAGCCGCTGGCCAGTTTAAAGGGGGCGTTTGAAAAGGTAAAACAGATCCGTGTTTCGGGAACGGCCGAAGAACCTTTGGAAATTAGAATTTCAGATGGGACATATTGGATTTCAGAACCGCTGTTGATTGGTACCGAAAATTCGGGATCAGAAAAGTCACCGATTATCGTTAAAGCAGAGGAAGGGGCACATCCTGTTTTTTGCGGAGGCCGGAAAATTGAAGGTTTTGAGAAAGTGTCGGAGACCCTCTGGAGGGTAAAAATACCGGAGACAGTGAAGTATGGCTGGCGGTTTGAGCAACTCTATGTAAACGGCCGCCGGGCCGTCCGTGCCCAATCGCCCAATACCGGGTTTTACCGGTTAAAGAGCGTGACTGAAACCGTATTGGTAAGGGGAAATGGCCGGGCACCTGAGCTGGCGGTACAGAGGCTGGAAGTGTTCCCTGACGGGGCAGAAGAATTTGTTGATTTCACCCATGACGATTTCGAAGATGCCATTGTCACCTTTTATCATAAATGGGACAATACCCGCAAACCGGTCCTGGGTTTTCAGAAAGATTCAATGGCACTCTTTATCGGAGGGAAGGGGTTGAAACCCTGGAATACTCTCGATGCCAAAACCCGGTATACCATTGGAAATTACCATGCCGCACTCGACACCTGCGGAGAATGGTTCCTCGACCGTTCGGGTTACCTGTATTACATGCCCCTTCCTGGTGAAACTCCCGGGAACAGTGAAGTTGTGGCGCCGGTGGTCAGTCAGTTTCTGGTCATTCAGGGTGATGAGAAAACAGGAAGAATGGTTGAGAACATCCGGTTTGAAGGACTTTCATTTCAGGTTTCGGGGTACAGGATTCCCGGTGCAGGGAATGAACCGGCGCAGGCTGCATCACCTGTTGATGCCACGGTGGTTGCCGATTTCGCCAGGAACATTCAGTTTGTGGGGTGCGAAATTGCCCATACCGGAACCTATGGAATCTGGTTTCGAAGAGCCTGTTCAACGTGTACGGTACAGCAATGCTATTTGCACGACCTGGGAGCCGGTGGACTAAAAATAGGGGAGACCGTCAATCCACAAAATCAAAACCACCTGACCCGGAATATCCTGGTCGACAACAACATCATCCGCTCGGGCGGTTACGTGTTCCCTTGCGCCGTCGGCGTCATTCTGTTCCACACCAGCGACAATGCCATTACCTACAACGAAATTGCCGACTTCCGCTATTCGGGTGTGTCGGTAGGGTGGGTGTGGGGATATACGCCCAGTCCTTCGAAACGGAATAAAATTGAATTCAACCACATCCATCATTTGGGCTGGGGCGAGTTGTGCGACATGGGGGGCGTCTATTGCCTGGGAGAATCGGAAGGAACAACAGTCAGCAACAACGTCATTCACCATGTCTATTCTTTTGATTATGGCGGCTGGGGGCTCTATACCGACGAAGGTTCCACGGGGATTTTAATGGAAAACAACCTGGTTTACCAATGCAAAAACTCAGGATTTCATCAGCACTACGGGAAGGAGAACATTATCCGCAACAATATTTTTGCCGGGAACATGAAAGCGCAGCTTCAGGCAACCCGTGTGGAAGAGCACCTGTCTTTTACATTTACCAACAACATTGTCTGGTACTCAACGGGCGATTTGCTGAGCAGCAACTGGGATAAAATCAATATTCTTTCCGACAAAAACTGCTTCTGGGATACCCGCACCGGAGATGTCAGGTTCAAAAAACTGTCGTTTGCAGATTGGCAGAAATCGGGCAAAGATGTGCATTCCATCATCGCTGATCCCAAATTTGCAAATCCGGCCGTTAACGATTTCAGGATTACGAACAAAGTGGTGCTTCGCAAAACCGGATTTAAGGAGTTCGACAATAAGAAGGCTGGCGTATACGGGGATGCTGAGTGGAAAAAACTGGCAGAATTTGATCCGGCAGTGGCCCGTGGATTTGATGAAGCAGTGACTAAAAATGAAAACAGAATAAAATGAAACAGCCCACTGATAGGTGGATGTCCCCCTTGTTCAGATGGATTGAAAATCTGGAAGATGAAGTACCTCAATAGTTTTTTTTGTGTAGCAGTGGTTTTGCTGATCTCCGCCGGATCTGTTTCCGGACAGGGTTATGAAAGGTTTGCCGGTTGTATCATTCTGGCGGAGCAGTCGGTGCCGCAAATTGCCATTGTGGACACGCAAACCGGGGAAACGGTGTGGAACTGGGTTCCTGCCGAGCAAATACAAAAACAGGAACAAGTGAATTGGTTCAATAATCCCAGCGATGCCAAAGTGGTTTACAGCGGTGAATATGTGTTGATGACCGCTTCGGGCGGAGCCTGTGCACTGATCAGAATTCGCGATAAAAAGACGATGTTTTATGCGAAAGCCGCTCATAATCCTCATTCAGCCGAAATCCTTCCCGACGGAAATATCGTCTGTGCGGCCAGCACCGGCAACAGCCTCACTGTTTTCAGAACCGATACCCTCTCTTTCCCCGAAAATGTCGTACAACGGACCTTTCACAGCCCCGGTTCCCACAACGTGGTGTGGGATCATCAACGGAACCTGCTTTGGACTGCCGAAATGAATCAGATAAGGAGCTGGAAATACAACTTTGATTGTGACAATCCCCAATTGTTTCCTGTTGATTCACTGGTTTTTGACGATACCGGAGGGCACGATTTATTCCCTGTCCCGGGCGAAGATGCACTTTATCTCAGTACAGAAAGGAAAATTTGGATTTACAATATCCCTGAAAACAGGCTTGAAGAAGTAAAAACAAAATACCGAAGCATTAAGAGTATTTCATCGGCTGCCAGGGGAGAACAGCCTGTCATCACTGTTCCGAAAGAGGAGTGGTGGACCGATGAAATTATAGGGATGGACGGGGAAACGGTTTTTTACCGTGAGGGACTGAAAATATACAAAGCCCGGTGGATCGTGCCCAATTCATTCAGCTATCCGGATAATCAAGGGATAAAGATATGCAGATAGATTCCTTTCCCCGGATTTTGTCTGCTATCCTGCACCTTTTCATATGCATACAGGGTACGCTATTTTATACCCATCCGACATGTTGATTAAAAAATAACTAATTTAAACTCGAAATTTAAACCATTCAAGGTATGAACAGAAAAGATTTTCTCAGGTCGGCTGCGCTGATCGCAGGTGCTTCGGCAATGGCCGTTCCGGGTGCTTCAGCCACGGAAGGGATGGTCCAGCCTTCCGGAAAGGTAAGTTTGAAAAAAAGCCTGGGCTTTGGAATGATCAAGGAGGAATTGTCGCTTACCGATAAATTCAAACTGGTAAAAGACCTTGGTTTTGACGGGGTGGAACTCAACAGTCCGGTCGAAATGACCAGGGATGAAATTCTGGCTGCCAGGGACAAGGCGGGGATTGAACTCCCCAGTGTGGTCAACAGGGACCATTGGTCGAAACCGCTTACCGATCCCGATCCGGAGGTAAGGCAGCAATGCATCAGGTCTGTTGCCCGGTCGTTGCAGGAAGTGAAGGATTTCGGCGGTGATACCGTTTTGGTGGTTCCGGGTGTGGTCAACGACAAGGTGAGCTATGAACAGGCCTACAACACGGCGCTTCAGTCGGTCCGGGAGCTCATCCCCTATGCGGAAGAAACCGGGATGCAGATTGCCCTTGAGAACGTGTGGAACAATTTTTTGCTGAGTCCCGTGGAGGCCAAAAGATTTATCGACGAAATCAACCATCCGCTGGTAGGCTGGTATTTTGATATTGGCAACATCCTCCGGTATGGCTGGCCGGGACACTGGATAAAGACCCTTCATTCCCGCATCATGAAGCTTCATATCAAGGAGTTCAGCAAGGAATTGATGAATACGAAAGGTTTGCGCGAAGGTTTTAATGTGAACCTGCTGGAGGGCGACAACAACTGGCCGGTGGTGATGAAGGCGGTGAGCGCCATCAACCACAGGGGAGGCTGGCTCACTGCTGAGGTTCCCGGCGGTGACCGTACCCGGCTGAAGGATGTATCGGAACGCATGGACAGGATCATCGCCATGCTTTAAGGAAGAATGACGCCGAAAGTTCTCCACCATGCATCCCGTGGTATGCCGGTATACAAATCCTGAATAAACCCTTATTTGTGAACTTATGGAAAACCTGAAATCAGAACGGTTGGGGTCGCTCGACATTTTGAGGGGATTTGACCTATTCTGCCTTGTTTTTTTTCAGCCGGTGTTCCGGTCGCTGGGCAGGGCCGTCAATACGCCCTGGATGGACGCGATGATGAAGCCTTTCGGGCATGTGGCCTGGGAGGGATTTGCCTTCTGGGACATCATCATGCCCCTCTTTATGTTCATGGCGGGTGCCTCCATGCCCTTTGCCTTTGCCAAATATCTGAACAACAGCAGCAAAGCCCGGTTGTATGTAAGAATATTGAAACGGGTATTGTTGCTCTGGATTTTCGGCATGATGTGCCAGGGTAACCTCCTGGCACTCGATCCGCAGCGGATTTTTCTCTATTCGAACACCCTTCAGGCCATCGCAATGGGATACCTGATTTCCGCCATGATGTTCCTTCACCTTCAGCGGAGAGGTCAGATTGTCGTTACAACCGGTCTGCTGGTTATTTACTGGGCCCTGATGACTTTTGTGCGTGTGGATGGTTTTGGAGGTGGGAATTTTACCCCTGACGCGAACCTTGCGGAGTATGTCGACCGGGTTGTGCTGGGACGGTTCCGCGACGGAGTGGCCGTGACGGGCACAGGCCTCGATTTCGGAAATTACCGGTATACCTGGCTGCTGAGCAGCCTCAACTTCGGCGTTACGGTAATGACCGGTGTCTTTGCCGGACAAATTATGAAAGGCAACCTGCCAAAAATAAAAAAGGTGCAGTGGCTGGCCCTTGGCGGGGTAATCATGATCCTCGCCGGGCAGTTGTGGAGCCTTCAAATGCCGGTAATTAAAAAAATATGGACCAGTTCGATGACACTCCACAGCAGCGGTATCTGTTTCCTGCTGATGTCCCTTTTCTATTACCTGGCCGACTACAAAAATCTTGGCAAATATCTCAACTGGCTGAAGATTTACGGAATGAATTCCATTGCTGCCTATATGCTTTACGAGATCATCGACTTCAGCGGGGTGGTCCGTTCCCTTTTATATGGCACGGAACAGTATCTGGGGAGTTATTATCCCGTATTGATCAAACTGGGAAGTGTCAGTATCATCTTCCTGATATTGGCACTGATGTACCGGAAAAAGATTTTTCTGAAGGTTTGATTATTCTTTGGCAGGTGAAAGTGCCTTATAAACAATTCCAGCCAGGAGGGCTCCCACGATAGGGGCTACCCAGAAAAGCCATAACTGCCCAAGTGCCCAGTCCCCGACAAACAATGCCTGGCTCGTACTACGTGCAGGGTTTACAGAGGTGTTGGTCACCGGAATGGAGATAAGGTGGATCAGGGTCAGGGCCAGACCAATGGCAAGCCCTGCGAATTTCCGGGGTGCTTTGGGATGGGTGGCTCCCAGGATGACGATCAGGAATGCGAAAGTCATGACCACTTCACTGACCAGGGCTGCCAGCATGCTGTATCCTCCCGGTGAATGTTCTCCATAGCCGTTGGCTGCGAAATTACCCAGTTCAAAACCCGGTTTCCCGCTGGCAATGAGGAAGAGGATGGCTGCACCGGCGATGCCTCCAAGTACCTGTGCGATGATGTAGGGAAGGAGTTCCTTCTTGTCAAAACGGCCCCCCATCCACAATCCGACGGAAACGGCAGGGTTCAGGTGGCACCCCGAGATGTGGCCGATGGCGTAAGCCATGGTCACCACTGTCAATCCGAATGCCAGGGCTACTCCTGCAAAACCGATTCCCAGTTCCGGAAAGCCCGCTGCCAGAACGGCACTGCCGCAACCACCCAGCACCAGCCAGGCAGTTCCAATGAATTCAGCAACTAATTTCTTCATAGGTTCATAATTTTAAGTTTATTTTACTTAAAAAAAAATGCGAAACTTAATTTATGTCATGCAAATATAAAGATTATAATGAATAGATGTCAAATAAGGCTGTGAACATTCTGTGCGGGTTCTTCCCTGGCATAAAAGGACCGATCCCGGATCCGGGGTTATTTTTTCCGGATTCAGGATCGGTTAAATGCGCATATGGATCAGGCGTAATGGTGGTCAGCTCTTCCGGATACTTTCATTGAAAAAGCTCACATCCCGGCGCAGGAGTCTCACTGTTTGATGAACTTCTCCCGGGTGACCACTGCACCCTGTCTCACTTCCATGATATAAAGGCCTGGTTTTAAACTGCTGACATCGAGTGAAGTCCTCGTTTCTGTGATAGCTTTACTCATCAATCGGTTTCCCGTAAGGGAGAACACCTCCAACCGGTTGCCCGGACCGTTTTCACTGGTTTCCAGAATCAAACGGTCGCTTGCAGGGTTGGGGTAAATCCGGACTTTCCCAGGGAAGAGATTGTCGGTTGGATTGACGGAGGCACTTTTGAGCGCAGCCCCTCCGATCTGGATGGTGTAGTCTTCCACTTCTCCGCTGGGGATGATCTCACAGGGAGCAGGCAGATTGTTGCGTTTCATACTTACCCTCATCCGGGTTGTTCCGGATAAGGCAGAGGAGGGAACAGTGAATTTTTGGGTGATCGTGCTTTTTACCTTTGTGGCCTTCACCACCTGTTCTCCTGCATCATCGAAATCGGAATCCTGGTTAAAATCGATCCACACCGCAAAACATTCTGTGCTGGCCTTGGCAGGAAATCCCGGGACAAGGGTGATCGTACTGGTTGATCCTGGCTCGGCTGAAAAACTGATTCCGGTAAAATCCTGATAACCAATGGTTCCTCCTGATGCCGATTGATTGGCAATTCCGTTCAGGGTTACGCCGGCAATCCATTCGCGAGAGGCATTCCCGTAGGAGTTGCAATAAGCGGGGACAAACCGGCTCACGGTGATGTAACCTGTTTTGGTGACTGTGGATGTGCCGTTGGAGTTTGAGACAGTCAGGGTTACATCGTAGGTTCCCGGCGTGCCATAAGTAACCGCAGGATTCTGGCTGGAGGACGAGGAGGGTGTTCCTCCCGGAAAACTCCACGTCCATGCCGAGGGGAGATTAGAGGAAAGGTCGGTAAAGGCCACTTGCCCTCCCTGGGCCGGTGTCGTGAGATCGGCGCTGAAATTGGCTGAAGGTGACTGGTTAAGCTGCATGCAATACCCATTTTCGTCGAGTGGACCCAGGGTGGCGTCGGTATCGTTGCCGTCAGGCAAATCGGGACCGGGACAGCCTGCAGGCTTGGTTCCCAAACCCCACCAGTAATACCCATCGCCGTCGGCATCCTGGTATTTCACCGTGTAACTTTGCTTCAGACTTTGAACCGGATTCAGCAAGGCGTGGGTCCATCCGATGTTACCCATGGATGTTTGAATGAACACATAACCTGCATCACCCCAGTTGCCCCAGCTGTTTTTGAAAATCCAGACGGTAGTGCCAATCAAAGGACTTCCCGCGGGAATCGTTGTCCAGTATGTGCTTTTTTCCAGATCCCGGGTGTAAAAATGGTCTCCCTCCCTGATCGTTTTCCAACCGACAAGGGTCATGGCATGGCTCCAGTTGAGTATTCCCCCGCTGAGCGGCCCAAACCTGATGATCATTTTTTTCAGGACATCTTCTTCCCTGGGAAAATCGACTGTGGCAAAATCCGCTCTTCCGGAAATTTTGATGAGTTGTTCAGAAGCGTTGTTTTTGTTGGAACAGGGTTGGTCCGTGGCTGTATAGGGGAATGCAGCTTCGTCGACCATCCCGGTTTTGGCAATGTAATTCAGTGCGGTTCCGGGTTGCCCCCCGTCACAACTTCCTGCTCCGCTGCAGGAGAGAATATCCTGTTCGGAAAGGTCGAGGTTGAGCAACTGGTTGAAATAAAGATTTACCTGCGCTTCCGTGGCACCTGTGGCCGCAAAAGCCCAGCACGATCCACAGGAGGCCTGGTTCCTGATGCCGGTAATCCAGTTCTTTCCATGCCGGTCTCTCCAGTCCCAATCCTCTACCATCGGACTGGCGGTGGCTGACTGTGCAGAAGATTCTGTCTGATAAATACCCCCCGCATAAAATTCAAATCCCGCGGGAAACTTGCTGCCGCCATACAGTTTTTTCTTTGCGGCATAGGACAACTGCGATACCTCCGTCTGTCCGGCAACCCAGCTTGCTCCCTTCTGCCGGAGATTCTGGTTCAGCTTTTTGATTTTGAAATCATTCCGGAGTTGTTGTTTTTCCTTCATCAGCCGGGCAATCTCCGGTCCCCGTGGACCAGTACCAGCCACAGTGATCGTTTTGAGTTCGAAGGTTGCATTTTCAACTTCCAGTCGGATGTGCCGGGGTTGAATTCCGGCCAATACGGCTGTTTCTTCGCTCACCTCCGACACCAGGAGAGTTTCTGATTCCGAAATCAGCGGGTAGCTTTCAAAGACCAGGTGTTCGGTAAGGTCACGGTCAACCAGCACCACCCTAACGTACCCATCCTCTTTCTGAAAACTTACCTGTCCTGAAACTGCCATACCATAAACAGGTTTGGCACTTAATCCGGGAGGTTCGAGGACCTCATCCCGGGTGAAAACCTGGTTGAAAACCAGGTTGGTTAATTGGTTCCCAGCCATTTTAAATCCTTCCGGATAGCTGGATTGTGCAGATGCCATTGTTGAGATGAGCGTGCACAAAAGAATTACCGGAAAAAAATTGCTTTTTTTCATGATCGTTGTTTTTTGGTTTGTAAATAGCGTCCATATCCAGCACTTGCCGGAAATTATTGCCCAATGTATAAAAATATATTTAGATTAATCGGGGTATTTCTGATATATTAACATAAATAAAGCAAGTGTAAACTTTATTAATGAATATATGTATAATAGGATATGAACCAGTGCCGGTCAAACTTTGTCGCACCGATGCGGGATAACTTAAACAATCGATTGATAAACAGTTTGTAACAAGAATTATTTATTCGATATTAAAGTGTAATTAGAATATCGCAAATTGAGACATACTAACGGATAAAAAAAGTTGAAGGAAATGAACAAAAAAACAGCTATTGCAGCCCTGGCGGGCGGAATAATGGCATTTTTTCTCGGTTGGCTGATATGGGGGATTTTGCTGATGGATTTTACAGAGGCGAATACAACGGTTTACCCCGGTTTATTCAAGGAGAAGATGAATATGGTGACCATATTTATCGGGTGTTTAATCTGGGCTTTTTTGATTGCGTGGATTTATTCCAACTTCTCTTCCAGAAAGAGTGTAGTTGGCGGGGCAATCCTGGGCGCCATTCTTGGATTGCTGATGGGGGCTATGATGGATATCAGCTATTTGGGGAGCTGGAATCTTTTCACACCCGCTTACCTCGCGGTTGATGTGGTCGCCAACACGGTTTATTCGGCTGGTGTGGGCGCAGTTGTTGGCTGGATCCTCCGTGACAAAGTGGCCGCTAAAGATTAGTTTTCACTAAGGAGACACCGGGATTTGGCAAGGGGGCGACTGAGAGAACGAAGAGACGAAGGGACGGAGGGAGAATGGCATTGAGGGGCGTTCAAGGGTTCAAATGCCTTCGGCGTTCCAGGGCTGCGCCGTTCCAGGGCACTGCGTGCCGTTCAAATTGTTTAAAAGTTGTTCAAAATTGTTCAAATCGGAGCGCAGCGGAGACACTGACCGAAGCGTCAGTGGGTTACGTTCAGTTTTCCAGGGATATCCATTGGAATACGAAAGTTTCCCCTCCTGCCCG
>CAYYJE010000053.1:0-1537 GCA_964472165.1 uncultured Prolixibacteraceae bacterium
GGGGCAGGTGCCATGGTTCTCCGCAACATGCATCTGATTTGAGGTGGTTTCATTGTGGATATTGCCGGGTAGAAACCACTAATTTTGAAGAAAAAAGGTCAATCATGGTTCACAGGATAAAATATTTTTTTGCACTTCCTCTGTTAATACTGTCGTTTATGTTTTCCCTGGCCTCGTGCGGAAATGATGAGCCCAACGTGCCCGATTGGGAATGGGATGAAGAAGAAGAGACGGACAATGCGTCAAAACCCCGGTTTATCTGGATCGATGCGGCGGCCAATTTCCCTGACTTTGCCAACAGCAGGGAAAACATCACCCGTGACCTTGCCCTTGCGAAAGATGCGGGGTTTACCGACATTGTGGTAGATGTAAGGCCCAATTCAGGCGACGTCCTCTTTACTACGGATGTGGCCGGCGGGGTGAAATGGCTTGGAGCGTGGACTTCTTCGGGATACCGGAAAATTGAGCGGACAGCCACCTGGGATTATCTGGAAGCCTTTATCGATGAGGGGCATAAACTGGGACTCAAAGTGCATGCGGGCGTCAATACCTTCGTGGGGGGGAATGCCACTTCACTCGGATCAGAAGGCATTCTTTTCAGGGACCTTGCAAAAAGGGAATGGGCCACCTCTTTGCTGAAGCAGACCGGTATTGCAAATACCCTTGACAGTGGAAGCGGGGCCAAGTTCTTCAACCCGGTAAGGACGGAAGTTCAGAATTACCTCTTTGACATGCTTGAAGATCTTGCAGCCTATCAGAATCTTGACGGGATCATTCTGGACAGGGCCCGCTTCGACGGAATGGACAGCGATTTTTCCGATTACACCAAAAAGAAATTTGAGGAGTTCCTGGGATTTTCTATACTCAATTTTCCCGGAGATGTCATGAATTCCACCATCAGGGAGGGGAGCATTCCGTCAACCGTACCGGTCTACTTTAAGAAGTGGCTGGAGTTCAGGGTAAAAGTGATTCACGACTTTATGGAGAAAGCCCGTCAGCGCGTCAAAGCCAAAAATCCGGAAATCTCATTTGGGGTTTATGTTGGAGGCTGGTATTCCACCTATTACAGTGTGGGGGTCAACTGGGCCAGTCCTTCGTACAACACCGCCACGGCTTATTCCAAATGGGCGAATGATACCTATAAAAACTACGGCTATGCCGACCTGATGGATGTGATCCTTATCGGAGCATATGCTCCTCCTGCGCGGGTTTACGGGACCAGTGAATGGACCGTCCAGGGTTTTTGTACCCGGGCGCGCGACCTTATCAAGGGCGATTCCAAAGTAGTGGGGGGACCCGATGTTGGAAACGGCGAGTGGGCAACCGCCGGTGACCAGGTGGTTAACCAGGCCATCACCCAGTCAGTCGATGCCGCCATCAATGCTTGCGACGGCTATTTCCTGTTCGATATGATCCACCTGAAAAATAAAAACCAGTGGACGTATGTGAAAGAAGGAATTAGCCAGGCCATTGGAAAGAAGTAAAAGATGTTAGATCAAAAGATGTTAGACTAAAAGATGATAGATGAAATATATAG
>CAYYJE010000053.1:1637-20808 GCA_964472165.1 uncultured Prolixibacteraceae bacterium
AAAAGATGTTAGATCAAAAGATGTTAGACTAAAAGATGATAGATGAAATATATAGCATGTAGGATAGTGATGCTGGTGATGGCTGGCTTGTGGATGGGGGGATGCGGAACCGGGGATAAGAAGTCAGACCCGGCATCCGTTGCAGGGAAGCCCGCGCTGATGTGGTTTGATGCGGAGGCCAATTTTGAAAGGTTCAGTCACCAGGATTCGATCGACTATTACCTTTTGAAAATCAAGGAGCTGGGGTTTACCCATGCCATTGTCGATATTCGTCCCATCACAGGAGAAGTGCTGTACGAAAGCGCGTTTGCCCCCCAAATGAAAGAGTGGGGCGGATATACCCGGAAATCAGATTTCGACTATCTGGGTTATTTTATTGAAAAAGGCCACGAACTGGGCCTCGAGGTTCACGCTTCCCTCAATGTCTTCGTCGCTGGACACAATTTCTTCGACCGCGGACAGGTGTACGACGGCCATCCCGGATGGAGCAGCATGGTATTTACGCCCGACCAGGGTATTGTACCCATCACTTCATTGAAAAAGAAGTACTCTGCGATGGTGAATCCGGTCAATCAGGAGTTCCGTGAACATATTCTGGCGGTATTAAGGGAAACGGTTTCGCGGTACCCCGACCTCGATGGGATTATGCTTGACAGGGTGAGGTATGACGGGATCATGGCCGATTTTTCGGATTTGTCGAGAACGGAATTTGAAAAATTCATAGGGGAAAAGATCGCAGTTTTCCCGGAAGATATCTATGAATGGAAATCCGGTGCGAACGGTCAGCCGGAAGTTGTACCCGGTGTACATTATAAGAAATGGCTCGAATGGAGGGCAATGACCATCACACAGTTCATGGGGCTTGCCCGGGATGAGGTCAAAGCGGTAAACACTGACGTGTCGTTCGGGACCTATACCGGAGCGTGGTATCCTTCCTACTACGAAGTGGGGGCCAACTGGGCCAGCCGGAATTATGACCCTTCGGCCGATTATGAATGGGCGACTCCCGGCTATAAAAACAGTGGATATGCCGAACTGCCCGACCTCTATGTCACCGGAAATTACTATACCCAGGTCACCATAGAGGAGTACCTGCAAAAAAACCAAATCGTGGTCAATGAAACCGATAGCAGGGGATTTGCCGGAACCTGGTACTGTGTGGAAGGCTCCTGTCAGAAAATCCGGGGTATTCTCAACGGGAATCCCTTTATGGGGGGAATTCTGGTGGACCAGTTTTACGACAATCCTGTCCAGCTTTCCCGTTCCATCGCCATGAACCTTCTGGAGTCGGACGGACTGATGCTGTTTGACATTGTTCATGTCATCCATGGAAATCTCTGGGATTATGTGGCTCAGGGATTTGAAATGGCCCGTAAAGGAGAAATTCCACCTCTGGGAGAAGGCACGGCAAACAGCAGTCAAAAACCATGAATTTAATATCAGCGGAATGAATTTTCACCTGATCGATACGGCCATTATTGCAGGGTACCTGGTACTGACCATTTTCATCGGATTCTGGATTTCAAAAAAAGCCAGCAAGAATTTACAGAGTTACTTCCTGGGAGGCAATAAGTTAAAGTGGTATTTCCTCGGGCTTTCCAACGGGTCGGGCATGTTCGACATTTCGGGAACTACCTGGACGGTGGCCATTTTCTTTGTTTACGGATTGCAGAGTTTGTGGATTCCATGGCTCTGGCCGGTCTGGAACCAGATCTTCGTCATGATTTTCATGGCCGTTTGGTTGCGCCGTTCTAAAGTGATGACCGGCGCTGAGTGGATCTCCACCCGTTTCGGGAATGACCGGGGAGGCAGAATGTCCCATATCATCGTAGTGATCTTTGCCGTATTCAGCGCCATCGGGTTTATCGCCTACTTCTTCGTGGGCATCGGCAAGTTTGCCGTGATGATCTTCCCGTGGGATCTGGCTTTCAGCATGGGAATAGTGCACCTGAAGTCGGAATATGTGTATGCCACGATCCTGCTTTCGCTGACGACGCTTTATGTGATCAAAGGCGGGATGTACAGTGTGGTGGCAACGGAGGTCATGCAGTTTCTGGTGATGGTGGTAGCCTGCGTGGCGGTGGCCTGGTTTGCGATGGATAAAGTTTCGGCCGAACAAATAGAAGCTGCCGTACCCGAAGGCTGGTTCAACCTGATGCCGTCGTTTGAGAAGAGCCTTGACTGGAGCGGGATTTTCGCGGAGGTGAACGGGAAGATCGCCCGCGACGGATACGGATTGCTGGGGCCCATGGTGATGATGATGTTCTTCAAGGGGATCTTTTCCAGTCTGGCCGGACCGGTTCCCGGATATGACATGCAACGGGTTTTTTCGACCCGTACGCCCCGTGAGGCGGCCAAAATGAGCGGACTCACCTCTCTGGTACTCTATCCGCCACGCTATCTGATGGTGGCCGGTTTGGGTATCCTGGGACTTGTCTTTGTGACGCCGGTACTGAAAATGAGCGGGGGAGAGATCGACTTTGAAAAAATCCTGCCCTATGTGATCCATAACCTCCTGCCAGCCGGACTGAAAGGGATTCTCCTGGCCGGACTTCTGGCAGCTTTCATGTCCACTTTTTCAGCTTTTGTGAATGCCGCACCAGCCTATATTGTGAACGATCTTTACAAAAGGTACATCAAGCCCGATGGCACGGAAAAAGAGTATGTGCGGATCAGCTATCTTTCATCGGTCGGGATTGTGGTGATCGGGATAATTTTCGGGTTCTTCTCTGAATCGATCAATTCCCTCACCCTGTGGATTACCTCTTCCCTTTATGGGGGGTACGTGGCTGCCAATGTGCTGAAATGGATCTGGTGGCGGTTTAACGGATACGGATATTTCTGGGGCATGCTGGCCGGTTTGGCGGGATCGACCCTCAAATTCTTCTTTTTTCCTGAAACCCCCGACATTTACATTTTTCCGCTTATCTTTCTGCTTGCAATTGCCGGGAGCCTCCTGGGATGCTTGTTTACCGCCCCTGTCGATGACAAAACCCTGGTGGAGTTTTACAAAAATGTCCGTCCCTGGGGTTGGTGGGATCCGGTTTACCGGAAGGCGCTGAATGTCTGCCCGGGAATCACCAAAAACCGCGATCTGTTGCGCGACGGCTTTAATGTGGGGGTTGGTATTGTGTGGCAAATGGCGCTGATTACTGCCCCGGTATACCTGGTTATTAGAAGGTATGAGGAAATGTTCATCTCTCTGGCAGTGATTCTGGTCGCCTCACTGATCCTCAAGTACAACTGGCTTGATAAAATCAGGGATTATGAACCTGTTTAAAAGAATCAATAATATAACTGGAAAATGAAAATAAAAGGCACGTTCCTTGATGAAATCAGTCACGACATTCCCCACCAGAACTGGGGAGCCGAAGAGTGGGACCGCGATTTCAACTGGATGAAGCAGGCCGGGATCGAGACGGTAATTCTGATCCGGTGTGGTTACCAGAAGTGGCTTACCTACCCTTCAGAGATCCTGATCTCCGGGGAGAGAGGATACCGGCCTCCGGTTGACCTGGTCAGGATGTTCCTGGAGCTGAGTGAAAAATATGGAATGGATTTTTACTTCGGCTTGTACGACTCCGGAAAATATTGGGTGAACGGGGATTATCGCAAGGAAATCGACCTGAACAAGGCGATTATCGAGGAGGTATGGACCCGGTACGGAGCGATGAAGGCTTTCAAGGGCTGGTATATTTCGCAGGAGTGCAACAGAAACGCAACTCATATCATTGAACTTTATGATAGTCTGGGCCGCCATTGCAAGGCGGTTTCGGGCAACCTTTCCACCCTGATATCCCCCTATATCGACGGAATCAAGAATATCAGCCAGTATTCCTCCGATATCAGGAGGAATGAGGGCATCACGCTCACCCGGCATGCGTCGGAATGGAGTGAGATCATGGATGGGATCAGGGATGCGGTCGACATCATCGCCTTCCAGGACGGGCATATCGGCTTTGACGAACTGGACCAGTTTCTGGAGTTGAACAAACGGCTGGCCGACAAGGCAGGGATCCGGAGCTGGACGAACACCGAAAGTTTCGACAGGGACATGCCCATTAAATTTCTGCCCATCAAATGGGAAAAGATGCTGATGAAGCTTCAGGCAGCCTCCAGGGCAGGGATCGAGCAGGCCATCACCTTTGAATTCTCCCACTTTATGAGTCCGCAGTCGGCCTACCTGCAGGCGGGTCATCTTTACAACCGGTACAGGGAGTACCTCGGTGCACTCTCCTCAGGGCTCTGCTAAAAAGAGTCTGCACCCGGATACACGGAGGAGTTGTGATATGGCCCCTGATTGCGAACCGGTCTGTCAAAAAAGTGGTCATGGGGTGTAACAAATTATGAAAAGTGGAGTCTCATTCAGAAAACCAGATAAAATGACCCATCTCTCCATCCGGGTGAAAGAGCTCTTCTCCCTTATTGCTTTGATCCTCCTCCTGTTCAGCGGAGACTCCCTCCATGCACAAAAGGTCCGTAAAGGTGTTGCACGGATCACCCCGGAACTGATGGAACAGCATATCGCCTTTCTGGCTTCCGACTCCATGAAAGGGCGTAATACGCCCAGTCCGGAACTCGACAGGGCGGCTGATTATCTGGCAGCTGAATTTTCTGCGATGGGTATTGCAACGGTCAATGGCGACCGTTTTCAGGAAGTCCCCCTCTATACCAAAAACCTCGACCAGGAGGGCTCTCTCTTTTCCATCACCCGGGAAGGCAAAACGAGAAGTTTCAGGCTGAAAACCGATTATACCCCTTTCGACGGGACTGCCGACACCCTGGTGAAATCGTCCCTGGTTTTTGCAGGGTATGGAATTACTGCCCCGGAATATGGGTACGACGATTACAGGGATATCGATGTGAGGGACAAGATCGTAATGGTAATGAAACATGAACCGGGAGAAAAGGATTCCACCTCACGGTTCGATGGGGTGAATGAGACCACCCATTCCCTTCTGGCCACCAAGGTCAGCAATGCGCGCAAGCATGGTGCCGCTGGATTGCTCCTGGTTACCGATCCGCTCAACCATCTTTTGCTGACACCCCAGGGATACCCATGGCCCGGACTCTCCAAATTCCTCCCCTCTGACAATCTCCCCGTCGAACTTGCCCGTAAGAGCGGTTCACTTCCCTTTATCCAGGTAGGGGAATCCGTCGTCAAAATCCTCTTTGGAAGCGTCGACTCCCTGAAAAATATCCAGCGCAGAATGGATGTCTCATTTGAACCCCACTCTTTCGAATTCCCGGTGACGGAATGCAAACTCAGGACGGCGCTGACCTTTGAAAAGTTCACCGCCCGGAATGTGGTGGGGATGATCGAAGGAAAAGACAAGGAGCTGAAAAATGAATTTGTGGTGGTAGGCGGGCATTACGACCATGTGGGATACCTGAAAAATGTGAAAGAGGGTGACGACCCCATCTTTAACGGGGCCGACGACAATGCCTCGGGAACGGCCGGGGTACTGGCCGTGGCGCGCGCTTTCTCCTCCATGAAGAAAAAGCCGGCCCGCAGCATCCTGTTTGTCCTCTTTGCCGGCGAAGAGCTGGGCCTTTACGGGTCGGAACATTATTGCATCAATCCCCTGGTCCCCCTCGAAAAAAGCGTGGTCATGCTGAACCTCGACATGATCAGCCGCAATGGTCCCGATACCCTGCAGATCAGCGGACTAAGGTTCAATCCCGGTCTTGCAGAGATACTGCTCGAAGAGGCCGAAAAAATGGAACTCAGGAATTTCCCGGAACGGGAGGATCTTTTTAAGCGGAGCGACCATTACAATTTTTTCAGGAAAGGCGTGTCGGGGGTTAATATTACCACCGGACTTCATAAAGATTACCACAAGGTGAGCGACGACCCCGGAAACTCCGATCCTGCGAAAGCGGCGAAGGTGGCGGCGATGGTGTTCAATACCGCCTGGCGGATCGCCGGCGATGATATTTACCTCGAAACCGTGACCCCGTGAAATACGAAGGTGGTGCCCCGATGAAACCGGAATCACCGGAATTTTTCGACAACTGATGAATTCAACTAAAAATTATATCATAATGAAAACTATCGGAACAACCTTGTTTTTGGCTGCCTGGATCGCCTTTTCGTTCAGCGCCTTTGGTCAGGAGAGTGTTATGCTGAAATACGGCATGAAAGCGGGAACTGCTTTTCAGCAGGAGATGGAAATCACCCAGAATACCGTCCAGTCCATGATGGGACAGGAAATTAAAGTTGTAGGGCAGATTAAAGCGCTTAATGAAATGAAAGTGGAAGCCGTGTCTCCCGAAGGTAATGCCACCATTCTGATGACGGTGATGGACCTTTCCATCTCACAGTCGGCCATGGGAAAAGATACCACCATGCGCTTCGAAGGGATGAAAGACGCGGTGCGCGGGGTTTATTCCCCTGAAGGGAAGATGATCTCCTCTGTCAAGGTCGATTCCTCAAAGGCGGCAGCCGTCATTAATCAGCTGGAACCCGGCAGGCTGAGGATGCTTCCCGGCAAACAGGTGAAGGTCGGAGAAACGTGGAGCGAAAGCTATACCGAAACCAAAAAGGCGGCTTCGGGTACCCCCTTCGGACTCGATATGGACATTGCAAACGAATATACCCTGGCTTCAAAGGAGATCCGTGACGGGAAAGAGGTGTATAAAATCACCAGTACAGGGACCATTGCCGTCACCGGCAAAGGTAACCAGATGGGCATGGAGATGTTTGTGGAAGGGAATGCCAAAGTGCAGGGCTATTCGCTCTTTGATCCTGCCCGGAAAATGATCGTCTATACCGAAGACGATACCGAAATGGAGCTGAGTATAGCCGTTTCCGGTCCCCAGAATATGACCATCCCCATGACGCAAAGCATAAAAACGATATCCCGGATCAGGTAACGCGGTTATCTTTCCCATCAGACCGGGAGATGACCAGTTCGTCGCCCAGGTTAAAACCGGTGAAGGAGGCTCCCCACTCCTTCCGGAAGAAGGCGATGGCCTCTTCCCCGGTGCAGTGGGAGGGGGCTATGTGCTCTACACCCTCCCGGCGGAGAAGTGCTGAGATTTCCCTGACTTCATCCGCTGTTTTGCTTGCCAGGTGGAACCCCCCCGCTACCAGGGTAATACGTTTTCCCGGGAAGGTTTTTTTTACATGACTCACCATAGGGATCACCCCCGGGTGACTGCAACCGTTCAGCAGCCAGAGGCTGTCACCGCGGATAATCACCAGCGCCTGTTCATACAGGGGAGCTTCCTTGTAGGTGGTGGGAGAAGATCCCGTGGTCCATATCCCGGGAAGGATCTCTTCGGGATCCGCAACTCCCCTGATCCGGGCGGCAGGGTAGTCGAGGACATATTTCTCCCTGACTTCCACGGGCACGATCACTTCGGGAGCAGTGCCGGTTTCTTCCAGGAGCCACCCAAGGCCGTTCCGGTGGTCCCAGTGGTCGTGGGAGATGACTACTTTAATGATGCTGCCCGGATCCAGCCGCAGATGATGCATGTTATCGCGAAGGATGGCAGCATCTCCCCCGGTGTCAAAAAGCAGGTTTCCTTCGCCGGTGACCACCCATGCCGACAATCCCCATGCCGCCTTCAAGCCTGGCCGGGAGCCGGTGTTGTTGTAAATCATTTTCAGCCTGACGATTTCCCTGTCCGCGTTCATTTCTTTCTTTTCCATTGGTAAAAGGTTGTCACGGGACGAAGATGGCGGTTTCTTTCTCTCCGGTTGAGCGGATATACCCCCGGAACATGCCGGAGGTATTGAAGGGCATGGTGATGTTTCCATTGGCATCGAGGGCGATGAATCCGCCGGTGCCCCCCATGGCGGTCAGTTTCGCAAGCGCACCGGCCGAAGCCTCCTGCAGGGTCTCTCCTTTGTATTCCATACGGGCGGCTACATCGCGGGCAATACCGGCCCTGATGAAAAACTCACCGTGCCCGGTGCAGGAAACGGCACAGGTGGCGTTTTCGGCCCAGGTTCCGGCGCCGATAATCGGGGTATCCCCGATGCGGCCATACCGTTTCCCTGTCATTCCTCCCGTGGAGGTCCCGGCGCACAGGTTTCCGTACCGGTCGAGGGCCAGGCAGCCAACCGTGCCATGGTTGTCGGCCTGTTCCCTTTCCCGTGTTTTTTTCTTCAGCGCCTTCAACTGGTCATGCCTTTCGCGGGTGAAGAAAAAACGGTTGCTGACTTTTTCCAATCCCTGTTCCCGGGCGAAGGCTTCCGCTCCTTTGCCGCTGAGCAACACATGGGGTGAATTTTCCATGACCGCCCGTGCCGTGCGGAGGGGATTCCGGATGGTGGTCACACCGGCCACTGCCCCTGCCTTTAACGTTGCCCCCTCCATGATCGACGCGTCCAGTTCGTTCTTCCCTTCCCACGAGAATACGGCTCCTTTCCCGGCATTGAAAAGGGGACACTCTTCCAGGTAAGTGATGGTGGACACCACGGCATCCGTTGACGTTCCCCCGGCGCGCAATACGGAATCACCGGTGTGCAAGGCCCGGTCAAGATGGAAAAGATATTGTTCCTGTCGTTCCGGCGACATCTTTTGCCGCTCCATCACCCCCGCGCCTCCGTGAATGACCAGACACCATGATTCCTGTCCGTTGGCGGGTGAACCCGTTGTGAGGAAAAGCAGAAACAGCAGTGTTTCAATGACTCGTCTGTTATTCAATTTATCCATGGTGCCGTTTTGTTGAATTTTTTTTCCGGATTCTGTGATGTGGATTTTTTTGTGGCCGCATAACTTAGCTGAAAGCCAGTTCCAGCCGGTCCCCTTTCTTCAGGGTGAGGGTGATCCATTTTTCGCCGGGTGTTATTTCCCTGCGTTTCCCATTCAGGGAGGCGGTCACCCTGCTGTTTCCGTCGGGCATTCTGAGGCACATCACCCCGTCACATGATGCTTCGACGGTGGCGGTGTTCACTGTTTTCCCCTTCCAGCTGGCGGAAACCGTAAATCCGCCCCTGGCCCGTAAACCCCGGAAGGAACCTTCACTGAAGGCATCGGGCAAGGCGGGGATGAGGTGGATGAAACCTGCGTGACTCTGCAGGAACATCTCTGCAATACCTGCGCATCCTCCCCAGTTGCCATCCATCTGGAAAGGGGGATGACCACAGAATAGGTTGGGGTAGGTGCCTCCGCTGTTTGAATAGTCAAACCCGGTAGTGCCTACAGGTTGCAGGAGGTTTCTGAGCAGAAGGAAAGCATGGTTTCCGTCGTGGAGGCGTGCCCAGAAGTTGATTTTCCAGGCCCTGGACCATCCTGTACCGCCGTCGCCGCGCCGCTCCAGGGATTTGCGGGCTGCCTGCGCCAGGTCGGGGGTGGTTTCGGGGGTAATCTCCATCCCGGGATGCAACCCGTAGAGATGGGACACATGGCGGTGGCGGGGATCGGTTTCCTCATATTCCTCCAGCCACTCCATCAGCCGCCCGTCGCTTCCGATGCGGTTGGGAGGCAGTTTGGCCGCCGCGGAGTCCAGCTGTTCCGCGAACTCCTTGTCCAAACCCAAAAGTTCCGAAGCTTTCCGGGTATTCCCGAACAACTCCCTGATCAGCTGGTTGTCCATCGTCGATCCCATGCAGACGCTCACCCGTTTCCTGTTTCCCGGCATCAGGAAGGCATTCTCGGGTGAGGTGGTGGGGGCGGTGACCAGCCAGCCGTTGTGTGGTTCTTCCACCAGCATGTCGAGGAAGAACTGCGCCGCCCCTTTCAGCACGGGATAGATTTCGCGCAGGTAAGCGGTGTCTTGGTTGTAGTCGAAGTGCTCCCACAGGTGCGCACAGAGCCAGGCTCCCCCGGTATTGGTGGCTCCCCACGAAGGGTGCTCCCCGGGAGAGGTGAAACCCCAAACGTTGGTCATCATGTGGGCGACCCACCCTCCGGCATTGTAATAGGCACGGGCTGTCCGGCGTCCAGGTTCCACCAGGGTCCGGGTGAGTCCGATGAGGGGACGGTGCATCTCGGCCAGATTGGTGATCTCCGCCGGCCAATGGTTCATCTGCACGTTGATATTGAGGTGATAGTCACCGTTCCAGGGAGTGTGTATGGTATTGGACCAGAGCCCCTGAAGATTCGGGGGCAGCACTCCTGCATGGGCGCTGCTGAGGAGCAGGTACCGCCCGTATTGGAAATAGAGGGCTGCCAGTCCGTTGTCGTCGGGGTCCTCTGCAAAAGCTGTCAACCTCTCCTGGGTGGGAAGTGCCTCCCTCCCGGGATTCAGGGTCAGCTCCAGGTCGGTCCGGTCGAAATATTCCCGGAATTCTGCCGTGTGGTCCTTCAACAAACGGCCGTATTGGCGGGTCATCGCCTTATTGAGTTTCTCCTGCACGTTCGCTTCAAACTCCGGATTTTTGTAATCGGTACCTGCAGAGATAAAGATGACAGCCTCGTTGGCGCCCGTGATCACCAGCTTATCGCCTTCGGCGGTAACCTTTCCTCTCTTCGTTTTTACCGAAACCAGGGCGCGGTACCGCATGCCTTTGCCGTCGGTGCCGTTTTCAAGCTGCCCTGTCATCTCCAAAAGATTGTTTTTCACAGAAGTGGTGAATTTTTCGGGTCTGTCGAGACCGATGCGGACCGAGACCTTCCCTTTCTTTCCGGCTGAAAGCCTGATGATTCCCACATCGTCGCTGAAGCTGACAAAGTAGTCGCGCCGGTGGGTGATTCCATCCACCGTGAAGGTGGTCGAAGCCATGGCATTGTCAAGGGAAAGCTGGCGGGAGTAGTTCTCAGCCTGCTGCAGCGAGTCCCCTTCGTACTGTAGCCTGAGGTTCCCCAGGGTTTCGAAACTGCCGTACGGTACCTTCGTCCCGTTCCCATGTCCTGACCCGGACTTCAGACATCCGAAGTGCTGGTAAACCAACTCCTGGGCCTCGTCGTTTTTTCCCTGGAAGAGGAGCTCGCGGATCGCGGGAAGGTACTGTGCCGCATCGGGATTGTCGGCATCCTGCACCCCGCCCGACCAGAGGGTGATGTCGTTCAACACGATTTTTTCGTTTTGTATTCCCCCGTCGGGCATCATCCCCAGATGGCCGTTGCCCAGGGGCAGGGTAGCCTCCCATATTGCAGCCGGTTCTTTGAACCAGAGGCGGTGTTTCCCGGATACGGAACCGGGATCGGTAGTACAGCCCGAAAGGAGGATGAAAAGGAAAATAAGCGAAAGGATTGCAGGGGTTGTCAGGGTTCTCCCGGTTGCCGAAGTTGTCATAGTTGTCAGGGTTGTCGCGGTTGTCAATGTTGTCATGGTTCCGGATGGGTCAGTTTTACCAGTTTTGTTTTAATTAATTCTACCAAAGTAAGCCTCAAATCACCAAATCACCAAATCATCACATCACCAAATCACCAAATTGTCATGGTCCCGGCAATTGACAACATTTGAACGGCGCAGCCTTTGAACGCCGAAGGCTTTGAACCCTTGAACAACTGTTGAACCCCGCAGTTCCCCGACCTCGACCTCCTTCGGGCACCGTAGCTTCAGCGGAGGTGACGACCTTAACCTGCCCGAACGAAGTGAAGGCCTAGGGCGTCATGCCGATGGCCCTGATGTATCCTTCGTTTTTGGTGCAGTTTTCAAACCTGCAGTTTTCGATCAGTTGGAGCATGGCTTTCCGGACCAACTCCTGGTCGGGCCTGACGTTGCGGATCTCTCCGAAATGCAACCGCGGATGCTGGGTGAAGGCCACAAGGGAGTCCCAGTGGGCGGGAGTGGCCACATTGAGTACGGAGCTGGGATTGCCCATTCGTTTGTAGGGCCAGTAGTGGTATCCGATGTTGTTTTTCACCATAAGCCTTGTCCAGGCAGCGATCCACTGGTCGGTGTTTTCTCCGGTTTCCCCCATGTACATAGGCAGATTGACGCTGTCGCGGAAGTCGACAAAATCCTGGATATTGGACTGAAGGGTATCGCTCCAGTAGCGGTGGCAGGTATACATGATCTTGTCGTCGAATTTCGAGTCGGTGAAGACCCTGAAGTTGCTGTTCCACTGGGCGCCGCCCAACAGGATGATGTGGTTCTTGTCGACCTCCCGGATGGCCGCCACCGCCCTTTTGTAAAGGGGTTCCAGCTGCGGATTGAGGAGGTCATACTCCTCTTTAAACCAGGTGGCGATGGGTTCGTTGAGCAGGTCGTATCCCAGGATCACCGGTTCATCGGCATAATATTCCGCGATGGTTTTCCAGATGTTGATAAACCGTTCCTGGCTTTTCCCGCTCACGAAGAGCCAGGGGTAGCCGTAGCTGTCGTCGATGTTGTCGCCCGTCTGTCCCCCGGGAGCATCGTGCATGTCGAGAATGACATAGAGTCCCGACTCGCGGCACCACTCCACCACACTATCCAGTCGTTGAAAGCCGTCCTGCTGTGCATAGAGTCCCATGTAGTCCTCGTCGGTGAAGAGTTTGTAGTGAAAGGGCACCCTGATGGAGTTCATTCCCGTGCTTTTGATATACCGGATATCTTCGCGGGTGATGTAGTTATCCTTGAAGAGTTTCCAGAATTCATCGGTGAAGTCGGGACCCACCATTTCGCGGAACGCCTGGTCGATGAGGCGTGCGGAACTGGTGCGGCTGAACCGGAACATATACCCCTCGGGGTTGAGCCAGTTTCCCAGGTTGGTTCCCTGAATGAAAAATTTCTGTCCATCGGGGGTGAACAGGTCGGGACCGTTGATTGTGATGAACTGAGGGTTCCCGGGTTCTGAGGTACGGAAATTACACCCGTAAAATATTCCTGCAAGGAGGATCAGGGCAAATAAGGCAAAAAATAGTTTTTTCATTGCCGGATGGTTTTTGTTTCCGGTCTGCAAGATAGCGAAAAAACTTGTTTGTCAGCCCAGGGGTACCAGGTTCATGACGATGCCCGAGATTTGCATCAGGGAAATCTCCGCAATCTTGGTAAGGTATTTCACGGAGATGAGACGCTCCTCCGCGTCGAGGAGGCTTTTCTGAACTTCGCGGAGTTCGATACCTGCCAGACTGCCCAGTTTATAGCGTTCCATGGCGATTTCGAGGTTTTCGCGGGCAACTTCCAGGTTTTGCTCTTCCAGGCGTAAAAGGCGCAGGTTGTTTTCATAGCCGTAAAAGATGGTAATGAGGTCAGCCTTCACGGCTTGTTCAATCTCCTGGAACTGATATTCCCGGTTTTCCATTTCGATGCGGGCGTTAGCCTGCTGCCGTTTTTTGTTGTAACCGTCGAAAATGTCGAAGCCGAGGGTAAGCCCGTAATTCATCCCTCTCACCTGTTGGTTCCGGAGGGTAGTGGCTTCGTAGCCGTTGTAATTGTATGCATATCCGGAAGAGGCAGTCAGGTAAGGGTAGCTTTGCGACTGGATGATTTTGTAATCAAGTCCGGAGATTACCTGGTTTTTGGCTGCGATCAGCAGGCTTGTATTCTGCCGGAGAGTGGCTTCCAAAAGTTCTTCATACCGGAGGTTTTCGTTGACTGTGATCACAGAATCGCGGGGAAGGATATGTTTTCCCGGGTCACCGGTAGCCATCAGTTCATTCAGACGCACCTGTGAGGAGCGCAGAACTTCGGTTTGTTTGTCGAGCCGGCTGCTGTCGGCGTTAAAATAGACGATCGACTGCAGCAGGTCGAGTTTGGAGGAAGCTCCCAGGAGGTAGCGTTGCTCGTCGATGCGGACCCTTTCGCGGGAGAGGGTAACCGCATAGGCCAGGTTGTTATAGAGGTTGACCTGTTCCACGTAAAAATAATATTCCGAGGCGATTACGGCCACCAGGTTTTCCATGGCCATCTGGGCGTTTAATTCTCCCATGGCTTTCAGTTCCTCCAGTTTTTGCCAGGTGGTTTGTACCTGGAAGCCCCTGAAAAGGGTAATTCCCAGGTTAAGTCCGGCTGAACCGGTGGTGTTGTGAATTCCTTCTGACCTGGAGGTTCCTCCTTCGCGCAGGGACTGGCTGGTGGTATTGAGAGTTCCTCCGAAACGGTTGGAGAGGGTGACTTCCGGCAGAAATCCGGCATTTCCCCGGGTAAGGTTGTTTGCCGCGATGGACTGGTTGTTCCGGGCAATTCTCACGTTGAAGTTGTTCTCTAAACCGGTGGCAATGCAGGTAGCCACATCGACGATTTCACTTTCCTGACCCCGGAGTGATCCCGGGATGATAGCAAGAAGTGCCCATAGGAGGAAGAGGAGGTTATTTATTTTCAATTTCTGGAGCAATGGGTTCATTACTGATGTTTTTGGATTCACTGGAGATAAACAGATAGATGGCCGGGACCACGTATAGGGTAAGGATAGTGGAAAGGGTCATTCCTCCAACAACGGCTATACCCATGGCTACGCGGCTCTGGGCGCCTTCGCCCCATCCGAGGGCAAGGGGAAGGATTCCCAGGATGGTGGAAAGACTGGTCATCAGGATGGGCCGGAAACGGGCAGCGGCAGAATATCGGATGGCATCGGCTTTGTTCATGCCGGCTTCCTTGCGCTGGTTGGCAAATTCTACGATGAGGATTCCGTTTTTCGAAACCAGCCCGATGAGCATGATGATTCCGATTTGGCTGAATATGTTCATGGTAATCCCAAAATACCACATAAATATCAGAGCTCCGGTAAGTGCGAGCGGTACGGTCATCATCACGATGATGGGGTCCTTAAAGCTTTCAAACTGGGCGGAGAGGACCAGGAAGATGAGCATGATGGCCAACAGGAAGGCAAACATGAGGCTGCTGGAACTTTCCATGAAGTCTTTAGAGTCACCTGCCAGGGCTGTCCGGAAGGTGTCGTCGAGTACTTTGGAGGAGATTTTGTCCATCTCTTCCAGTCCCTGGCTGATGGTTTTTCCCTCGGCAAGACCGGCCGATATGGTGGCAGCCACAAAACGGTTGTAGCGGTATAACTGGGGAGGAGCCGTGGTCTCCACCAGGGTGACGAAGTTGTCGAGCTGGATCATGGCGCCGTTGTTGCTCCGGACGTACAGCGACTTAAGGTCAAGCGGTTTGTTGCGGTCCTGGCGGTGCAGTTCCCCGAAAATCTGGTATTGTTTTCCGTTCATGATGAAGTAGCCAAACCGCTGTCCCGAGAGAGCGAGCTGGAGTGTCTGCCCGATATTCTGGGTGGAAACGCCAAGCAGGTTGGCTTTGTCGCGGTTAATCACAATCTGCAGTTCCGGTTTGGTGAATTTCAGGTTGACGTCGGCCATCACAAAGGTGGGATTTTCATTCACCTCTTTCATGAAAGCCGGCAGAATTTCACGTAACTTCTCAATGCTGGTAGCCTGTAACACATATTGTATGGGTAGTCCCGCCCGGCGTCCTCCGAAAGTGGATTGCTGTATCACGTTGGCACGGGCTTTGGTCTTTTTACGCAATTCCGCGGTAAGTTGGTTGGCAATTTCCTGTTGCGATCTGTCCCGTTCCGAAGGATCCTTGAGCACAATCCGCACAAATCCGCCACCTCCGCGGATCATGGTGGTTACCATGTCGCGTTCGGGGATGGTCTGATCGACCATGTTCCCGAGGTCTTCCACATACGCCAGGTTGTATTCATAGGTCGAACCTTCCTGCGAGGTGATGCTGATATTCATTTGTGACCGGTCCTCCAGAGGAGCCATTTCAGCGGGAATGGAGTTCCATAGGTAAAAAATCAAACCTCCGGAGATCAGAAGGATCACCACTGCCCAGATTTTCTTTTTAAGAAAGGCGTCGAGAGAATTCTGGTATGCTGTGTTGAGTTTGATAAAATATTTTTCTGTCCAGTTGAACGCTTTACTTCTTTTGTGTCTGGTTTTTAACAGCTTGGTTGAAAGCATCGGCGTCAGCGTCAATGCCACGAAAGAGGAGATGGCCACGGCACCGGCGATCACGATGCTGAATTCCCGGAAAAGCCGGCCTGTCATTCCCTCCAGGAAAACGATGGGAATGAATACGGCCACCAGAGTAATGGTGGTGGCAATGATGGCGAAGAATATCTCATCAGATCCCTTTAATCCGGCCTCCAGTGGGGTCATGCCCTTTTCAATTTTCACATAGATGTTCTCCATCATCACAATGGCGTCATCGACCACCAGTCCGATCGAAAGCACGATGGCCAGGAGGGTAAGGACGTTGATGGTAAAGTCGGCGAGGTACATGACGAAGAAGGCACCCACCAGCGACACGGGGATCACCAGGATCGGAATCAGCGTGGTACGCCAGTCGCGCAGGAAAATGAAAATGATGATCACCACCAAAGCAAATGCGAGGTAGATTGTGGTCAGCACTTCGTCAATAGAGGATCTGATATATTTGGTATTGTCAAATCCAATCTCGACTACCACGTCATCGGGGAGATCTTTTTTGATATAATCCAACCGTTCATAGACGTTGTCGACGATGTCGATGTGGTTGGCTCCGGGTTGGGGAATGATGACGGTAGCCACCATGGGGACCCCGTTCATCTTCATGATGCCGCGGAGGTCTTCAGGACCCAGTTCGGCACGGCCGATGTCCTTCACCCTGACCAGCTGATCACCTGACTGTCTGATGATCAGGTTGTTGAATTCAGCGGGGGTGGTCATCAGACCCAGGGCGCGGATGGTAAGTTCGGTGGTATTTCCTTCGACGCTGCCGGCAGGAAGTTCCACATTTTCGCGTTGGATGGCGTTCCGCACGTCGAGGGGAGTCATCTGATAGCCGGCCAGTTTCGCCGGGTCGAGCCATAAACGCATGGCATACCGTTTTTCCCCCCAGATCTGTACGGCGCTGACCCCTGAGATGGTCTGCAACTGCTCCTTGAAGGTGAGCTCTGCAATTTCCGAGAGTTCCAGCAGTGACCGTTTGGGGCTTTTAACGGCGATCATCATGATGGGGCTGGCGTCGGCATCGGCCTTGGAAACGGTGGGCGGGTCACAGTCACGGGGAAGGAACCGCTGGGCCTGTGATACCTTGTCACGGACATCATTGGCGGCGGTCTCCAGGTCAACCGACAATTCAAATTCAACTGTAATGCTGCTTCGTCCCTGGCTGCTGCGGCTGGTGAGCGTCCGGATCCCGGGGATCCCGTTGATGGATTGTTCCAGTGGCTCGGTGATCTGCGTTTCAATCACGTCGGAATTGGCTCCCGGATAGGAGGTATCCACGGAGATGATGGGTGGGTCGACACTGGGGAATTCCCGGATCCCCAGATAGGTCATCCCGATCATTCCGAACAGAAGAATGACCAGGGAAAAGACCGTTGCCAGCACCGGGCGTTTAATACTGGTGGAGGCTATACTCATCGCGACGGGATTTCAGGATTACTGTTGGTGACAAGGGTATCGAGCTGCACCGGCAATCCCTGACGCAACTGCAGGATGGCACTGGTCAGGAGGGTATCTCCGAACTGCAGTCCTTCACGGACCTGCACATGCGATTCAGTCCGCAATCCCAGGGATACTCTCCGCTGTTCAGCTTTGCCGTTCCTGTATACAAATACCCGCTCTCCATCCATTTCCGGGATTACGGCTTCCGTGGGGATCGAAATGGCTTCGGGAATTTCCGACAATTGTGCCCTGACGCTTACAAAACGGCCGGGTTTCAGTTCTTCGTTGCGGTTTGGATACATCGCTCTGACCGCAATCATGCGGGTGTCGACATTCACTTTGGGATCAATGGCGTACACGCTGGCCTGAAATTCACGATCAATACCATCCACCTGAAAGGTGATGGGGTATCCCGGCGTGATCTGCCCGGCGTATTTTTCAGAAACCGAAAATTCGATTTTCAGGGGGCTTATCTTTACCAGTTGTACAATTTTTGTTTGGGGTGTGGCATAAGCCCCTTCGCTGACCTTTCGCAATCCTACCACGCCGTCGAAAGGAGCACGCAGTTCAGTTTCGGCAATCCGGGCTTCGATCAGTAAAAGGTCGGCCTCCAGGGCTTGCAGTTCCGTAGCCACCTGGTCGTAACTCTCCCGGCTTATGGCATCCCGGTCCAGCAACTGCCGTTGCCGGAATTCCTTTTCTTCCGTCAGCTTTGTCTGGGCCTGCAATTTAAGGAGCTGGGCCTGGAGCGGCCTGTCGTTGATCTTGGCAAGCAGTTGTCCCTTCTTTACCCGTTTGCCTTCTGAAAACTGGATGGACACAACCTTCCCCGATGTTTCGAAGGAAAGCTCCACCTCTTCGTCAGGCAGAAGTGAGCCGGTACTGTATATCAATTCGAACATTTTTGTGGGAACCAGCACATAACCGCCGGCCAGTGTGGGTTGCTGCCCCGTTCCTCCCCGCATCCCGGGACCGCCCCTGCCTGGAGCTCCCTGGCCGGTTGCCGGCCCTCCGTCCACTTTTTTACCCATGAAAAGAGGTTTGATTTTCGGAAATAAAACAATGCCCGCAATCACCAAAAGCACCAGCGCCCAGGTGATCATCCTCGTCATCTTCTTGTTGTTGACAGCCATCAGAAATTTATTTGTATTAACCTTTCGGCAATGAAAAAGTTCAGCCAATCATTTTTGACTGTACTGAAGTACAAAAGTAAAACGGAATTCCCTATTTTTTTTTAACAGAATGTTAATGAGTAATCACAATAGCCGGCGGGCTTTTCAGTCCTTCCGGTTTCTCAGCCCAATCCGGCCCAACCGTCGGGCTGCATCTCCTCCCTGATACCAAAAGGGCCGTCGGCATAAATCATGTCGGCAATGCCCAGCCGCTCCACTCCCGCCGAAATAAACATTTGCTTTGCATGAAACATGTTCACCTTCTCCTCCAGGGTCATCTGCGAAATAATCCCGTCAATTTTTTCATCGTACTGCAGCAATGCCGACTGTCTGGTTTTGTTTTCTGTGGCGCAACTTCCCGCCAGGAGGACCAATGTAATGACTGCCATGGTTTTGGATCGTTTCATTTTTTATGATTTGATTGTTTTAAGGAATGTCCGGTTATTTGAAATCTCAGTGACAAAGAAAACCTATGTTGGTTTGTCTTCTATTTGTAATAATGACAAATATAAGAAATCGGATGGGTGGTGATGCTGTATGTCGGCAGTAAAATTGTACTTTGAGGGGATTATTTTCCGGAACGATGTCGGATAAATTGAAGATGAACGTAAAAAATGCCTTGTCTTCGCTTCTTATACCTGCCGGGTGGCAAACCCGCGTAGAGGCTGAAAATCAGAAATCCTGTGAGAATAAGTGAAAATACTCTGGTGATAATTTTCACCGGCCAGGGGTCCTGTCTCCCAAAAAATAACCAACTTTAGGCGATGGAAATTTTCAAAAGAT
>CAYYJE010000054.1:0-2937 GCA_964472165.1 uncultured Prolixibacteraceae bacterium
ACGTCAAGCGGATGGTTGATATAGGGCGTATCCCCGGCATTCTTCCGCCGTTGATTCGTGTGTTTCCGGGCTGCAAAACTGGCCGATTCAAGAATTTTCTTCATCTATGCAAAATTAATTTTCTTCCCGGGAAATCAGGTGTGCAGACCTCATAATCCTCAACAACCGGTAACCAATCGTTTCGTTTTACCGGAAAGTACTATTTTTGATTCTTGTATTCCCGGGAGAGAAACAGGGGCAGGCAATCCGGGCAAACCCAAAAAAAAGGTGAAAAATGAATCGGTCAGAAGGTGCAAAAGCAAGTTTCAACAACGGATTTAACTGCGCACAGTCGGTATTTGCCGCCTTTGCCCCGGAATCGGGGATTCCGGTGGATGAGAGTCTGCGCATCGCCACGGCCTTCGGCGGAGGTATGGGAAAACAGCAGCTGGTATGCGGAGCGGTGACCGGAGCTCTGATGGCCCTGGGAACCATCCGGGGGAAAGGCCTCCATGACCCGGAAACGAAAAAACAGGAGGTCTATCTCCTCACCCGCGATTTCTGCCAGGCCTTTACCCGCAAACACGGATCGCTCCACTGCCGCGAACTGCTGAACGGACTAAACATGCTTGATCCGAAAGAAAACAGAAGGATCAGGGAACTCGGACTCACCGAAACGCACTGCACCCGCTATGTCGCCGATGCCGTGGAAATCATGGAAAGACTACTCGAGGTAGGTGTATCCGTACAACCCTGAACGATAGATGGAGAGAAACTCCTTTCCTTCTTCCGGAGAGATCCTTCCCGCTTTCACAGAGGAAGAAACCCATCCTTCCACGGTGCGGACCATCTTCTTGGGACTGTAGTTCACATATTCCAGCACCTCGGCGACCGTTTCCCCGTCAATCACCTGGTCAATCGTGTATCCCTTGTGGGTTACCGAAATGTGAACGGCATTGGTATCGCCGAAGAGATTGTGCAGGTCTCCGAGGATCTCCTGGTAGGCCCCCACCAGAAATACCCCGATATAGTAGGATTCCTTGCTCTTTAGGGAGTGGACGGGAAGGTTGTACGACATGTTCCGGGTGGAGATGAAGTTGTCGATTTTGCCATCCGAATCACAGGTAATATCATGGAGTGTGGCCGTGCGGTCGGGCTTTTCATCGAGCTGCTGAATGGGCATGATGGGAAAAACCTGGTCAATGGCCCATGCATCGGGCAGCGACTGGAAAAGGCTGAAATTGCAGAAATATTTGTCGGAAAGCAACTTGGGAAGGGTAACAAGCTCTTCCGGGACATGTTTCAATTTGGAAGTCATCAGCATGATATCACGGGCTACTGACCAGAATAGTTTCTCGACCTGGGCCCGTGTCTTCAGGTCAAGAAGGCCGAGGCTAAAGCGGTCGAGGGCCTCTTCGCGGATCTGCTGGGCGTCGTGCCAGGTCTCCAGCATCCGGGGCTGGTTCAGCAACTCCCAGGCCTGGTACAATTCCTGCACCAGCTCATGGTCACTGGTCTGGATATCCTCGTCCTCCTCCCACCTGGAAAGGGTGGCCGATTCCAGGACTTCGAAGATCAGCACCGAGTGGTGGGCAGTGAGGGATCGTCCAGACTCGGTAATGATGTTGGGATGGGGAAAGCCGTTTTTGTTGGCGGCGTCGACCATGGTATAGGTGGCATCGTTCACATACTCCTGGATGCTGTAGTTGACGCTGCTCTCGCTGTTGGAAGAGCGCGTACCGTCATAGTCAACCCCCAGTCCACCGCCAATGTCCACAAACTCCACCTTGAAACCTGATTTGTAAAGCTCCACATAAAACTGGGAAGCTTCGCGCAGGGCGATCTTGATGCGGCGGATCTTGTTCACCTGGCTGCCGATGTGGAAATGGAGCAGCCGCAGACAACTCTTCAGTCCGTTTTTTTCCATATAATCGAGCGCTTCCAGCAACTCGCTGGAGTTGAGCCCGAATTTGCTGACATCGCCGCAGGAATCCTCCCACTTGCCGCTGCCGGTACTCGACAGTTTGATACGGATACCTATGTTAGGCTTCATTTTCAGCCTTTTGGCCACCTTGGCAATGAGTTTCAGCTCGTTGATTTTCTCCACGACGATGAAAATCCGGCGCCCCATCTTCTGGGCCAGTAGTGCCAGTTCGATATAACTCTCATCCTTGTATCCGTTGCAGATGATCAGGGAGTCACTGTCGGTATCGATGGCGATCACCGCATGGAGTTCGGGCTTGGAACCGGCTTCCAGACCTATGTTGAATTTCTTGCCGTGGTCGACAATCTCCTCAACCACCTGGCGCATCTGGTTCACCTTGATCGGGTAGACAATGAAATTCTGGCCCTTGTATTCATACTCCTTGGCAGCAATCTTAAAGCAGCTGTCCATCTTCTCGATCCGGCTGTCGAGGATGTCGGGGAAACGCACCAACAGAGGAGTGGTGACATCGCGCAACGACAACTCCTCCACCAGTTCCTTCAGGTCGACTGAAATATCATCCTTGCGGGGAGTGACTACCACGTTCCCTTTTTCATTAATCGAAAAATAATTGATCCCCCAGCCATTGATGTTGTACAGTTCGGCTGAATCCTCAATACGCCATTTTCTCATGGAAAAACCCTTTTAATCTTTTAAACAAGAAAAACTTACGCCAGGCACTTGTCCTGTATTCGGTGCAAAAGTAGTATAAATTAAACTGAAAAGATTTTTGCGTAACTTCACAATCCCGTTTTTAGTGAAAATATGGCAAGAATAAGAGTTACCAAGCGGTTTCATTTTGAGATGGCGCATACCCTTCATAACTATGACGGAGTGTGCCGGAATATTCACGGGCACTCCTACGATCTGGAGGTGACGGTTACCGGGGAGGCTTTGCTGCAGGCCGGTCATCCCCGTGACGGGATGGTGATCGACTTCCACGATCTGAAAACGCTGGTGAAAACCCACATCAT
>CAYYJE010000054.1:3037-20735 GCA_964472165.1 uncultured Prolixibacteraceae bacterium
TTTCTCGTGGATGCGTACGCGCTGATTTACCGCAGTTATTTTGCCTTTATACGGAATCCCCGGTTCAATTCCAAGGGGGTGAACACCTCTGCCATGCTGGGATTTGCCAATACCCTGGTGCAGTTGCTCGAAAATGAAAAGCCTGAATACATCGGGGTGGTTTTCGACATGTCGAAGCCCACTTTCAGGCATGAGATGTTCCCCGAATACAAGGCCAACCGGCAGGAGATGCCCGAGGAGCTGCGCAAGGCCATCC
This sequence comes from uncultured Prolixibacteraceae bacterium, assembly GCA_964472165.1. Classification (GTDB taxonomy): domain Bacteria; phylum Bacteroidota; class Bacteroidia; order Bacteroidales; family Prolixibacteraceae; genus UBA1413. The sequence goes on from CAYYJE010000054.1 coordinate 3,294, forward strand.
CCTACATCCGGAAGATGATTGAAGGTTTCCGGATCCCCATCATTGAAAAGGAGGGCTACGAAGCCGACGACATCATTGGCACCCTGGCGGTAAAGGCCGCGGAAAAGGGTTTTCAGACCTTCATGATGACCCCCGACAAGGATTATGCCCAGTTGGTGAACGATGCCGTTTTTATGTACAAACCGGGAAAATCAGGGAACGACCATGAGATCTGGGGTGTGGAAGAGGTGAAGAAGAATTTTGAGCTGGAGTCGCCGCGGCTGGTGATTGACCTGCTGGGACTGATGGGCGACTCCTCCGACAACATCCCCGGATGTCCGGGGATTGGGCCCAAGGGGGCGGTGAAGCTGATCAGCGAGTTTGGTGATATTGAAGGGATCTATAAAAACCTTGACAGGATAAAGGGCAAGCAACAGGAAAATCTCCGGGATTTTGAACAGCAGGTGCGCTTGTCGAAAGAACTTGCCACCATCATGCTGGATGTGCCGGTGAGTTTTGAGCCGGAGAAGTTGCGCATGGAAGATCCCGACCATCCGGCGCTGAAACTGCTCTTCGAAGAGCTTGAATTCCGTACCCTGGCAGAACGGTTACAACTGAAGAAGGCGATGGGCAAAAGCAGTGACCAGGCGGTGCAGGGAACCCTTTTCGGCATGGAGGCACCCATAGCGGCAGTTTCCGGCAGTCCGGAGGAAAAGCAGATGGCCAACCTGGGAACCACACCCCACCAGTATTACCTGGTGGAGAACGAAATGCAACGGGCAAGCCTCCGCGCAGAACTCTCGGTACAGAAGGAGTTTTGCTTCGACACCGAGACCACCGGCTTAGACCCCCATTCCGCCGAACTGGTGTGCATCTCCTTTGCTTTCAGGAGTCATGAAGCCTGGTGCGTCCTTATTCCGCCTGAGCGCAAAGAGGCGGAAAAGATAGTGGCGGAATTCCGGGAAGTCTTCGGCGATCCTTCGATCCTTAAAACCGGCCAAAACATCAAGTACGACCTGCTGATGCTCAGGCAGTATGGTGTGGAGGTCAGGGGGAAGATGTTCGACACCATGCTGGCACACTATCTTCTTCAGCCCGAATGGAAGCACAACCTCGACTACCTCTGCGAAACCTATCTGGGCTACCGGAAAATTCCCACGGAAAACCTCATCGGTGCCCGAGGCAAAAACCAGATCACCATGCGCGCAGTAGAACGGGAAAAGCTGAGGGATTATGCCTGCGAAGATGCCGACCTGACGCTTCAGCTGAAGCATTTTCTGGCACCTCTTCTGGCAGAGAACGGGTTGGATAAGCTCTTTCACGATTTGGAAATGCCTTTGGTGCCGGTACTCGCCGATATGGAATTCACGGGCGTCCGCCTCGACCCACGGGCCCTCCACGAATATGCCGGAGAACTCCGCCGGCAAATCGTCGCCCTCGAGGAAGAGATCATCGCCCTGGCTGGGGTGGAATTCAACGTCTCCTCACCAAAACAGCTTGGAGAAGTCCTCTTCGAACGGCTGAAAATTGACCCCAATGCCCGTCTCACCAAAACCAAACAGTACTCGACCAACGAAGAGGTGCTCACCCAGCTGAAGGAACGGCATCCCATTGTGGAGAAGGTACTGGACTACCGCGGGCTCAAAAAACTGCTCAACACTTATGTGGAGACCCTGCCCACACTGATCAATCCCCGCACCGGAAGAATTCATACTTCATATAACCAGGCAGTTACGGCCACTGGAAGGCTGAGTTCCAACAATCCCAATCTACAGAATATTCCCATCCGCGATGAAAACGGAAGGGAGATCCGCAAGGCTTTCATCCCGTCCGACGGGGAGCATCTTTTCCTGTCGGCCGACTACTCACAAATTGAGCTGCGCATTATGGCCGCGCTCAGCGAAGACCCCCAGATGTTGGAGGCTTTTGCGCACAACCAGGATATCCACGCCCTCACAGCCGCGAAAATTTATAAGATTCCCGTGGAACAGGTAACTTCAGAGATGAGGAGAAAAGCCAAAACCGCCAACTTCGGGATTATTTACGGCATCTCAGTCTTTGGCCTCTCACAGCGCCTCAATATTCCCCGTTCGGAAGCAAAGGAACTGATCGACGGATACTTCGAAAACTTCCCCCAGGTAAAAAAATACATGGACCAGTCGATCGAGATGGCCAGAAAAGAGGGATTTGTGCAAACAATTATGGGCCGGCGGCGTTATTTATCAGACATCAATTCAAACAACCAGGTAGTGCGCGGGATGGCAGAACGAAACGCCATCAACACCCCCATACAGGGATCGGCAGCCGACATCATCAAGTTGGCTATGATCAATATCCACCGGGAGTTCGTCCAAAACGGACTTCAGTCGCGGATGGTCCTGCAGGTGCACGACGAATTGATTTTGATGTGGATAAGGCGGAACTTGAACAGGTGCGGCAAATTGTGAAAAAGGAGATGGAAAATGCAGTCCGGTTGTCAGTTCCGCTGATCGTTGAAATCAAAGCAGCGGATAACTGGCTGGATGCACATTGAAACATGAACGAACGACTGATTACAGAAGAGGACTACAGGGAAGCGCTCAGGCGTTTCCTGGAGATTATTGCACAAGGGGATGTTTCTGAACACGAGGAGGAAATGAACCAACTGATAAGTTTGATGGAAACTTATGAATATGAGAACTGTTGAATCGGATGATCCATCCATGGAGAAACCGGAAACACTCATAAAATTGACTAATTTTGCAGCAGAAAACAATGGATAATGCCGTCAGGGAGTATTTACGTTACCCATAGTGGAAAGAGTGCAGCCGGAGAAACCCAGCAACAACAGCAGCTTCATCCCTTAGCAGGCAAGGTGGACCGAACCCGGCTTTGGCGCGAAGAACAAAAACTCCTGATTGATTCCAGCAGGTATATCCGGCCGGTTACAACTATTACGCTTCAGCACACGGAACTCAGGGATCCGGGAATCGTACTTCCCTCCCGGGAGGTGCAACGGGAACCCACCGACTGGTTTACCGGAGTCGTGGTGCTGGCCCTGGTTGTTGTCGCTGTCGTCAAAATGTCATTTGGAAAATATCTCCGGTCGCTTTTCCAAAGCACGCTCAGCTACCCCGCTTCACTGCGGCTCTTTCATGAACAAAACATCTCGCTGAAACAGGGTGCCCTGCTGATGGAACTCTTCTTTTACCTTGTTTTTGCATTGTTTGGCTACCAGATCATGAATTCATACGGAATGAGTTTCCCAGCCAGCAATTTTCTGAAGTTTCTGATCTGCTTCGGGGCTGTCCTGGTGTTTTTCGGAGTAAAAAGTTTTATCTATTCCCTATTGGGGTTTATCAATGAAACACCTGAGGAAACCAGCGAATACCTCTTCAATCTGAAAAACAACAACAAGGTGCTGGCAATTTTCCTGCTGCCGGTAGTATGCTTCATTGCCTGGACTCCATTCGTCGATGAGCGCTATTTCATGATTGCCGGGATTGTGGTGACTGCCGTTCTCTATCTTTTTTCACTGCAGAGAGGTGCCAAAATATTAATGAAAAAACAGTTTTCTCTTTTTTATCTCTTTTTATACCTTTGTACCCTTGAATTTTTACCCTTGTTGCTGTTTTTTAAAGTGATTTAAATCAGGATTTGGATAAACATTATAAATATTTATACCCTTGAAAATCAAGTCAATTCTCGTAACACAACCGGAGCCCACCGCACTCAAGTCACCCTATTCAGAGCTTGCGGAAAGTACGTCAGTGAAGATTGATTTCCGGCCATTTATACAGGTTGAAGGAGTCACCGCCAAAGAATTCCGGCAAACCCGCATCCACATCAACGATTTCAGCGCTATAATTTTTAACAGCCGTACAGCAATTGATCATTTCTTCCGTTTGGCTCAGGAGTTGAGAGTTCCCATTCCCGATACCATGAAGTACTTCTGTATTTCCGAGTCAGTGGCTTTCTACCTGCAGAAATACATTGTTTACCGGAAAAGAAAAATCTTTCATGCCAACGGTGCTTTGCCCGACCTTGCCGACATCATGAAGAAACACAAAGAGGAACAGTATCTGGTTCCCCTTTCTGACATTCATTCACAGGAAATTCCGCGCCTTCTCGACAAGGGAGGGTTCAAATACACCACGGCTGTTTTATACCGCACTGTCAGCAGTGACCTTCAAGACCTGAAAGATATCAATTACGACATCCTGGTCTTTTTCAGTCCTTCAGGAATCAAATCGCTGTTTACCAACTTCCCCGACTTCAAGCAGAACGACACGAAAATTGCCTGTTTCGGGTCGACAACCGCCCAGGCGGTACGTGAAGCCGGCCTGGTGGCCGACATTGAAGCCCCCACGCCCGAAGCGCCTTCCATGACCATGGCCCTGGAACAGTATATTAAAAACATGAACAAGCTTAAATAACCGGTTCAAACCAACTATATTTGAAAGGCCGGCACTTGTTCCGGCCTTTTTTGCAGGGTATACATGATAAAACATAAATTTACGCTCAGCAAGGAAGAACGGCTTTGCGGGATCCCCCGGATTGCAAGGCTTTTCGAGGCAGGTAATTCTTTCCTGGTCTACCCTTTGAAAATTGTCTGGATGCCTTCGGAAAGCGAGCAACCCACTCCGGTTGTGGCCGGTTTTACCGTGAGCAGGAAGCTCTTCCGTAAGGCTGTCGACCGGAACCTGGTTAAAAGAAGAATGAGGGAGGCCTACCGGCTTCACAAGGAAATCCTCTATTCCTCCTGCGAAAACCGGAAAATCACAGTCATGTTTATTTACATTGCCCCTGTGATTCTTCCCTGGAAAAACATAGAAAAGGCTTTCCGGACATTCCCGGAGAAGTTTTCCCGTAAAAATCCGGGCTGAAACCTCCCCCGCAGGAAACAACAGCTTTTACGGCTGACAGGATGTAGATGAACTACTTACGTGATTTTCTGAAAGGTTATCAACAAGGACATGCCAGGCATGGTTGGCGGCAACTACAGAATGTGCAAAACTTGTATGGAGCTAACAAACACATTTATTGTGTTTTATGTATTTTTAACCCGGCATATAGTATGCGAATCACAAGAAATACTCTTTTTGCGAAGAAAAAAAACCAGAATTTTTAAATTATAGAAAAATGAAAAAGCTAATATTTCTGACCCTGATAGCCGTTCTCGGATTGGGTGCGTGCAAATCATCGAAAAAGGCTGCCACTTCGCCTTATACACCGGCAACCGAACAAACAGCCACAACCACCGCACCTCCCAAAGTATTTACGGTTCCGGAACAGCCGGAGACTACTCCTGTCAAAGCAGAGGAAAAACCAGTCACCATGCGTAAAGAAGCCTTCACCTTTACCCAACCGCAAGATCAGAATCAAAACAGTTATTTTATCATTATCGGCTCATTCAGCAGCATGGAAAACGCCGGAAATTTCAGGCAAACGTTGCTGTCGGAAGGATTTACCCCCATCATCGTCCAGAGTGAAACAGGGTATTACCGTGTGACCGTCGACTCTTTTGCCGATGAAGCTTCCGCACGTACCCGGTTGCTGCAGATCAGAAACAACTATCCGAAATATGCCGACACTTGGCTCCTGATTAAAAAGTAAAGCACATAATTGCAGTCCCGTCACCATAATTTAAATCAGAAATGAAAGGGGTAAATTCAGGTTTATCCCTTTTTTTTTGTGATTTTAAGGTATGGAAGGCAGTTCTGATGTCTGTTTTACTGAAAACCGGTTACTTTTGTATCCATTCATTTTAAGTGACTTCTATTGATGGAAAGGATGAAGCAAACCGATCACAAACAGTTTTTGCTGGACCAGCGCTATCTGAAAATGGCAGCCATCTGGTCACAAAATTCCTATTGTAAACGAAGGCAGGTGGGTGCCTTGCTGGTGAAAGACAAAATGATCATCTCCGACGGGTACAACGGAACTCCCGCAGGTTTTGAGAATGTTTGTGAAGATGAAGAGAACCACACGAAACCGTATGTGCTCCATGCAGAAGCCAATGCCATTACCAAAATCGCCAAATCGAACAACAGCAGTGAGGGAGCAACCCTTTATGTGACCTCTTCTCCCTGCCTCGAATGTTCCAAACTGATTATCCAGGCCGGGATCAGAAGAGTGGTTTTTACGGAAAACTATCGCCTGGATGACGGGATCAACCTGTTGGCCCGTGCCAATATTGAAGTAGTTCAGATTGATACAGATTTAATTGAAGTGTGCAATGAATAAAAAATCACTTTTTATAATCCTTCTTCTGCTGATAGTCTCACTTACTGTGGGGTTACTGATCGGAAACTCACTGCACAAGCGGTTTTATTTACCCGTTCGCACGAACGGGACGCAAGCCGGTAAAAAACTGGAAAGCATCATCGGATTGATCGAATCAGCCTATGTGGATAGTGTAAACAGCCAGGAAATTGTAGAAAAGTCGATCCCCGGCATTCTGGAAAACCTGGATCCTCACTCTACCTACATTCCTGCCAGGGAAATGCAGGGAGTGGAAGAGGAGATGCAGGGCAACTTTTCGGGAATCGGTGTTCAGTTTTCCATTCAGTCGGACACGATTATGATTGTGGATGTCATCTCCGGAGGTCCTTCTTCTAAACTCGGTATTCTGGCAGGCGATAGGATCGTGGAGGTCAACGACACAGTTGTAGCGGGAACGGGAATACAGAATGAACAGGTGCTGAAGCTGTTGCGCGGCAAAAAAGGAACCAGGGTAAAGGTTACCATCCAGCGGAAAGGATTCAGAAATCTCCTCGACTTCGACATTACCCGGGGTGAGATCCCCATTTACAGCGTGGATGTCTCCTACATGATCGACGAAGTAACCGGATTCATCAAGGTAAGCCGTTTTGCGGAACAAACCTACCATGAATTCACCGAAGCCATGAAGAAACTCGACAAAGCGGGAGCTACCAAAATCATTGTGGACCTGCGGGGAAATCCGGGTGGCTATCTGGCTGCGGTAATCAGGATGGTAAACGATTTTCTGGAAAAGGGAGAACCTATCCTGTTCACCCAGGGAAATTCGCAACCCAAAAAAGTGTACACCGCCAATTCACGCAATGCCTGGGCCGACAAAAGCCTCTATCTGCTCATTGACGAGTTTTCCGCTTCTGCCAGTGAGATCTTTGCAGGAGCCATCCAGGATAACGACCGGGGAATCGTGATCGGCCGGCGTTCTTTTGGAAAAGGGCTCGTACAGGAACAAATCCCTTTTGCCGACGGTTCAGCCATCAGACTCACCGTAGCCCGCTACTATACACCCAGCGGCCGCAGCATCCAGAAATCGTATGAGGAGGGCAATGAAAAATATTTCGAAGATCTGTTTTCCAGGATGGAACACGGCGAATTCAGCAGTTCCGACAGCATACACTTTGCCGATTCCCTGAAATACCAGACCAAAAAGGGACGTACAGTGTATGGAGGAGGTGGTATTATGCCCGACTTTTTTGTCCCTGCCGACACCACCGGGAGATCCACCTGGTTCGAAAAATTGTACCAGAAACAGCTGGTCTACCAATTTGGTTTCCAGTACGCCGACGAACACCGCGAAACCCTTCTGAAACAGGGAAGTGCCCCCGAAATCGCCAACTACCTCGATCAGGAGAAAATTCTGGAGCAGTTTGTGCGCTATGCCGATTCACAGGGAGTTCCTGCTGATCAGGGGGGATTGCAACAATCGGGACTCATCATCTCCACACAGCTAAAAGCCTATATCGCCCGTAATATACTGGGGGAAGAGGGTTTCTATCCCATTATTCAACAGATTGACAAAACCCTGCTGAAAGCCATTGAAATTTCCCGGCAAAACCTGCTGGTGGAAAACACTGGAAACCAAAAGGAAGATTAGAATGTTAGAATATCAGAATATCAGAATATCAGAATAATCTTGAGCCTTAAGTATTGAATATCTGTTAATTTCCGGGAAAAGGCACTGATTATTGATAACTGGATTACCATTTCACTGATTACGGAACACAGGTTATACTCTGGATAGTTCCAGCATTCTCTCGATGGGAATACGGGCTTTATCCATTACTTCGGGTGAAAGGATGATCTCCGGTTTTTCATATTTGAGACAGAGGTAGACCTTCTGCAACGTATTCATCTTCATATAATAACAGTCGTTGCACCCGCAGGTGGAGTCCACCGGGGGAGCAGGAATGAATTCCTTGCCGGGACAGGCTTTTTTCATCTGGTGGAGGATTCCGCTTTCGGTAGCCACAATAAACCGGCCGGCCGGGCTCTTCTGCACATACTTGAGCAGCGACGTGGTGGAACCGATATGTTTGGCCAATAACAAAACAGGCTTTTCACATTCGGGATGCGCAATAAATTCGGCATCGGGATATTGATCCATCAGCTGAACGATGCCATCTACAGAGAATTGTTCGTGAACCATGCAGGCACCGTCCCACAACACCATATTTCTCCCGGTGATGCTGTTGATGTAGTTTCCCAGGTTCTTGTCGGGGGCAAAGATCAGGGGCTGCGCTTTGGGAAAACTCTCCACAATCTTTACGGCATTGGCCGATGTACAGATGACGTCGGTCATGGTTTTGAGTTCAGCTGAACAATTGATGTAAGAGATCACCTTGTGGTCAGGGTAAAGGGCCTTGAATGCCGCAAATTTCTCCGCGGGTGCCGACTCTGCCAGGGAACATCCCGCCTTGAGATCGGGAAGGAGCACCTTCTTGCCGGGACTCAGGATCTTGGCCGTTTCAGCCATGAAATGGACGCCGATAAAAACAATAATATCGGCTTTCGTGGCAGCCGCCTGCTGCGACAACCCCAGACTGTCGCCTACATAATCGGCAATATCCTGCAATTCAGGTTCCACATAATAATGACTCAGGATTACCGCATTCTTTTCACGGCGCATCCTGTTAATCTCGCTGACAAGCCTGATGGACGGATCCAACGGCTCATCCACATATCCTTTGACAGGGATTGAATCAAAAACATTTTCCATTCACCAATAATTTGAGTCTCAAGGGTCAAAAATAGAATTTTTTTTCTTCATGGATGTTTTACCTCAAAAACGGAACTTACACCCATGGCCTGATCTCCGGCAAAAATCCCGTGTATGCGGATCACAAATCCCGAAGATATTTCTGAAAGTGGGATGGAAAAGGCAGCCATCCCGCGGGGTCCCGTTTCCAAATCCGGATCCCAGTAAAGCGTGGTTCTCAGGTCTTTTCCTTTTTGTCCACGCACGGCATCGGCAGTCAGAAAATTCCGGGGTATCCGGAGACCATCGTTGTAAAGGGATTCATTGGTAACCGCGAGCGGTGAATCGGGAGCTTTAAACGATCCCTTTAAAGTGGTGATTTCGATAATCCCCACATTGTTGAATCCGGTATACCGCTGAATGTCCATCGGATCAAGCGATATGTTGATCTTATCAACATCGAAGGGAGAAATGGAATTGAGCACATCGGCCTGTGTGCCCAGCTTCTGACCGTCAAGGACGATAAGCGCTCCCGATTGTGCATTGATGGAATTTACCGTTCCCGGGAAAACGATCTGCCCGTTGATCAGCGTAAAGGGTTTCATGGCCTTGATCACATCCATCAGGTTTGTGGCGGTCTGCAACAGGTTTTTGTACGACTCATCCCGTTGGGTCTTATTTCCGGCTGCAAGGGGTTTCACGGAAGGTTGTTCCGCAAGCAGGTCGGGATTGGAGGCCAGATAACCTGCAATATTGTGCCGTGGCGCCTCCATCGAAATAAAGCGGAAGTCAAGTTTCCGGATCTCTTCACCCACCTTATCTGCAAAAGTGGGATCCGTATTTACCTGAAGATTTCCCCGGCCATTGCCGCTGGTGGCAGAAATCCTGAAATCATGCATGTCGTTTACCTGAACCGAAGGTATATGAAAACGGCCATCCTGTCCTGCAGTGGCAGAATAAAGCTGCATATTGCGGGTATCCATGAGGCTTACCCTGGCTCCCGGAACCGGAACTCCTTTCCTGTCGGTAACAATTCCCCCGATTCCAAAGCTGTTGAGGGGAACTTCACCGGAAACTCCTTCCCTGAAGTGAACTATTTTTTCCCAGTCAAATCCGACCAGCCGGTTGCTGAGCAGCATAAAATCCAAAGCTGACCCCCCGGTGGGGGGATTTCCCAACGGCAGGTTTTCAAGCACTCCCTGAAAATTGAGACTGTTCTCCAGTGTGCCTTCCTTATGGGTATACCTTCTCTGATCGGCCACGGTGAGGATCACGCGTGCGGGAAAAGGATGCCCGTTTTCATCCCTTGAGCTCACTGTAATTTTCACCTTTCCCTCCTCCTGGAGAGCTGCCGTCACCTCAATTTCAGGTGTTTTGGCGGCAGGAAGCGCTATCAGCCTGGACGATGCCGCTTTCCCGGCCTCGTCAAAAAGGGAGAGGAGTACAATTCCCGGTCCCACTTCCCTGACGGGAATCCTGATGCGGGTACCCGGGGAGACTTCTGCTTCGGCAGCCCAGAGTAAAAGTGTTCCCCGGGTGGCCGTAATCGCCATTTTTTGCCGGTTACGGTTGTCGGTCAGAATATCGGCAGTGATAAACTCACCGTCTGTTTTGGGAACCGTCAGCGCATAACGGCCTCCCTCGGCTGCCGGAATGGGAAATGTCTGCCCTTTGCCATAATCCCGGGTAATGACCAAACGGAATTGTTCCCCGGGCATCGATTGGCAGGGAAAAATTCCGAACCCGGGAATGAAACTTTTGGTCTTGGAAACTATCTCTCCGGAGGAGTTGAGGATGTCGCCTTCCAGGTCAACCGGTACATTCTCCCAGATGGTGGCATAATAACCGATCTTCTGGGGAACACCGGATATGACATTCCCTCCCTCAGGATAAAAGGTTACCTGAATTTCATCAGCACCGTGGCGAAGGGCAAATTTTTTGGTCCAGAGATTTCTGGGATGTGAAACCATAAGTTCAAGCGGCACCCTTCCCGTTTTTTCCGGCATTCGCATTCCGATCACCGCTTTCCCTCCGGAAGAGCGGACTTTTCCGGCATCAAGGATCTTGCTGCCGTGACGAATTTCGTAGTGGAGTAAAAACTTGTCCACCGGTGAACCGCTGAAATCAGCTATTTTTAATTCTATATTTTCCTGCCCTCCGGGTTTGTATACCTTATCCGGCTGAGCAAGGGAAACCGTGGCATCCGATTCGTAAAACCGGTCGACAACCAGGGGTAGTGAAAAGGCATGGCCCGGATTTGCCAGCAAAGGCGTATAGGCTGCCAGGTAATATCTTCCCAGGGGAAGTTCAGCCGGGAGTAAAAGATCGCCCCGGACCATTCCGTCGGTCACCGGAAACCTGTCGCCAAGAATCATTTTCCCGGCAGCATCGTAGAGATTAACAGAAATCTCAGGTATTTTTTGGGTGAGCTGATTTTCTGACCTGTCGGCCACGTACCCGCTGAACCAGATTATTTCACCCGGAGCATAAATCTCCTTATCGGTAAAGATTCTTATCTGGTCAAAGGCGAAAGCATCGCTGTATTCCGGGAGATTCCGGGAAATCTGGTCCAGCAACTTCGTCTCCTGTCCGGTACCTGCCATTGACAGGAAAAGGATTACCAAAACCAACCTTGTTTTCTTCATGACTGTTTCAACCATTAAATGCAATTATTGAAATTCCGGAACGGCCGGCTTTTGTTCCGGCAGAAAATGCCTGACGGCTTCCTGCAGGTCTTCATCGGGTTTGATGATGTTGTAATTTCCCCAGAAATTTTCGTCGTAGTCGAGCACCATCTCGGCAAACACATCGTTCACCGTGAAGAGGTCCTTCACGGGAAACCGCTTGAGGCTTGTACTTCTCACATCGGTGATCAGCAGGTCGGAGACACTGTGAAAAACAGAGTTTACCCTGTTTTTCGGACTCCTGACCCTGAAGGCTACCGCAGCCCGGGCCGTGTGAAGATGCCATTTCCCCTCGTATTCCGAGAAATCAACCTGGTAGTTCAGGTACTGCGGCTTCACTTTGAAACCGGGAGGTTTCTTTCTGATCAGCGACTCCTCGGCAAGGGCAAGGCCATAGTCTGCCAGGGAGAAGCGGGCATACACCAATGCGTAACTTTCCCTGTCGATGTAAACTTCCCCTTCAAAACAGGGGAACACAATATCTTTTACCGGTCGGAAACGGATCACGTATACCGGATGGTTTTTGTACCAGATCACCTGACTAATGGTATACCGGTAGAGGATTTCATATTCCGGATCCAGAAAAGTCTCCAGCTTTTTGGCCACATCCAGCATGGTAATGGTGGAAGGTCCCCCCTGAAGTTTGAAATTGACCCAGTGGTAAGGCTGTACATCAGGACTGCGGCGAGCTTTCAGCAATCGCACCCTGTCATTTCTTTCGGGAAGGTTGTAGGGAGCCTTCAAAATTTCAAGTACGGCTTCCGACACGTTGATGTAAGCCTCATCCTGTCGGAGTGTTTCGCGGTAAAACCCGGTCAGCAACTGGTGGTCGGTGGCATAATTGCGGTTGATATTTTTCCGGAAACTGGCAAGTATATCTTCCACCGCCACTGCTTTCACCTTTACCTCCCTGATCCTGATGGACATGGAATGAAGGGTGATCACCCCATCTTTTTGAATATGGCTGATCTTCTGTTTTTTCCTTGCATATCCCAGGCTGCTGAAAAGGAGGGTATCTTCCATGTTTTCAGGCGGGAGTTTCAGTATAAATTCACCATCAGCATTGGTAATGGTACCCACAGGCTGATTCAGCAACGATATGCCCACATCGCTCATCGGTTCACGGGTGGTATGGTCCAATACCTTTCCCGTGATGACAAGCATCGGCGAAAGCTGAAAGGGAGCGGTTCCGTGCTGGTACATATCGCGGCTCCCCTTCGCTGAGATGACCACATGGTCGTCTTTGCCATAAAAAAGGAAACCTTGGTCATGAAAGATCTCCTCCAGCACATCACTTACTTTCTGCTGCTCAAACCGGGCGGAAATGAGTTTGGAAAACGGAATCAGGGAGGCATCGTATGAGAAAAAAATGTCATTTTCCCGGGTGATTTCCTCAAGGATGACAGCCACCGGTTTATTGTCGGCATAAACCGAAATGATCCGGTTCAGCACAGAATCACGTTGCTGCTGACCCTTAAGAGAAAGGGCCGGCAGCAACGTGCACAGGATGACTGCTATCCTTAAAAAGGACATCAGAAGTAATTTTTCAATTCAAATGAAGTTTTGATTTCCTCCCCCTGACGAAGCACTTTCATTCTGATCTTTCTGTTTTCACGGCTTTGAAGCAAAAGATTGATGTCATTAAGGGATATCGAATTGTGGTTGTTGCTGTTGATAGAAATGATCTGGTCATTTTCTTTCAGTCCGGCCAGGAAAGCCGGTGAGTTTTCCCGGATGTTGGCGATGGTGAAAATCGGATATCCGGGCATGGGATTGATCACTTCCATTCCGCTCATGTTGAAATTGAACTCTTCCTTGATACGCGAGGTGGGGGAAAGGGTCAGCCGGGCATTGCGGTAGTCGAAGGTAACCATGAAACGCCGGAGAATCTCAGCTCCGAGGGTTCCGTTACGGTCGTTGGAGGAAATGAGCTGCCGGATGAGTTCGTCATCGGGGAAAGCCACGATTGGTCGTGGGAGTACCAGTGGTCCTACCCAGATGGCATCGATTCTGCCTTTGGTCCCAAAAAGGTCGCCGTTGAGCCCTCTCCCCAGGAAAGTTTCAATATGGTTTTGGGGCAGCTTGATCCGCTCATCGGAATCTTCAGAGAGCCAGAGGGCATCGCTTGCTCCGGTATCAACCAGCAGTTTTACGGGAACCTCCTCTTTGGCGTCGGTCAAGATGCTGGTGCGGATAAATGGTTTGTTCCCGTCGAATTGAAGGGGCAGGATGATGTCGTTCTTCCTGTCACGGTATTTAAAATGCTCCGGCCTGTAGCAGACCAGTTCCTCATCAGCGTAATCGATTCTGACGATGTAATCCTTGAACATGTTAAACCCGATCAGCCCGTGAACAGGAATTCCAAGCATGTGCGAAATCTGGAAATTTTCATCAATGATCATCTGCACCTCCTGGTTCCGGGCCACCATCCCGTCGAGTTCGATCATGTTGTTACCCGAACGGTAGGCTGTCAGGGTTTCCCCTTCACCAATCCCTTTGATCTCTACCGGCATCATATAGTTCAGATTCAACTTTTTCACGAAGGGAAGTTCCGTGATAATGGGGTACCTCACTCCGGTATCAAGGATGAAATTGAGGGTATCGGAACCGTTGATGGTCACCGGAATAATGATCAGGTTGCTGGCGGTCTTGAACTTAATGGTCACCGATTTGCTGCGGGGATTCTCAATGAGAAAACCCCGGCTCACCCCGTAATCCCGTGAGGCCCGTTCAATACCGATGCTTTCATCCAATGGGACATATTCCCTTACGACCATCAGGTTGTCTTCGATCTCGAAAATCAGGTAAAAGTCCTTCATCAGCTTGTCAAGGACGAATTTCACCGGTTTGTTTGAGATATTCAGACTGACCTTTTTGTCCGTGATCAGCTGTGCGTTGTAGGAGTAATCGATATTCAGGTATTTGCAGATTTTCTCGATCACACCCGACAACGGTTCGTCCTCGGCATAAATACTGATATTCTGGTCGAGGGCATCATTCCCCTTTTTGGGTTCCTGGGCAGTCATCAGTAGCGGCAGTAAAAGCAGGAACATGGTGGCTATGGCCAGGAAGAATCTCTTGTTTAATTTCAGTGTTTTCATGGTTTTCAATGTTTTAAAAAGCTTTGAATTACTGCGGAAGCTTTTCCGGGCAATGCCGGGACAAAGTACAACAGACAGGTCAGGGCTTTTGTTTTAAAGGGTTGTTTTCTGCGGCAGTAAGGAAATATTGTCCATTTTGTGCCGACAATTCAAGGCTGAAAGTCAGCCGGATTACTTCCAGAACAAAATCAACCGGCTGATTTTCGAAATGGGCAGTCAGTACCAGTTCGTTCAGGGAGGGATCGGAAAGCTGGATTTCGGTATGGTACACTTTCTCGAGGTTGACAATCACCTCGCGCAATGAAGTTTTGTCAAAGACAAGTTCATTGGTTTTCCAGGCCGTCACGTTGGGATTTTCATTCCACGACTTAACCAGCTGGTTGTTGTCGTTGTAGAGCACTCCCCTCTCTCCCGGGACAAGAATCAGGCTTTCAACGGATTGTGAGAACCCCTGACAGGCAACCTGCACTTTACCGGTTTTCACCACTACTTCCACGGTTTTTTCGCCGGGCCGGGCATTCACATTAAAGGAGGTACCCAGCACTTTGATCCGTGCATTTCCCGCTGAGATGACGAAGGGATTGGAAGCATCGGGTTTCACATCAAAAAATGCTTCTCCTTCAATATGTACTTCCCTTGTTTTTCCGGAGAACTGTTTCGGATAGGTCAACCTGGAACTGCTGTTCAGCGACACCTGTGTACCGTCGGGAAGGGTAATTCCCTGCAGCACGTGATCCTCATTTGAGATGACTTCCGTAAAAACTGTGGCCTGGTGTTGCCTGATCCCGATGAAGTAACCGGCAGATCCCAGGGCCACCGCCAGCAGAAGGGATGCCGCCACGCGCAGGAACCACCTTCCCCGGGTAAACTCCTCTTTGCGGGGCGCCAGTGGCCTGACGGCCGGGGTCAATTCCCCTTCAATTTTCTCCCATGCTGCAGCAGGGTCGAATTTCCGGGTTCTGTAGTACAACCTGGCCTTTTTCATGATCTCTTCGCCTGCGGTCAACCCGGCAGAATTTTCGCCCGACCGGCCGGCCCAGGCTTCCACTTCTTCCTTTTCAGATGAACTGGCTTCATCGCTCAGAAATTTCGCCAGCAAATCCCAGTTGACCTCTTCTATGTGATTTATCTCTTCCATTACGTATGAATGACATTTAACTCAGAAAAAACCCTTATCTGATTTCCACTTATTTTTAAAAAAGGAACGAAAAAAGAAAATCGCGGAATTTCTCCCGCAAAGTTTTAAGGGCGGCCCCCATCTGTACTTCCACTGTTTTCACGGAAATTCCCAACTTTTCAGCAATTTCGCGGTATTTGAGTCCTTCCTGCCGGTTGAGTCTGAAAATCTCCTGCCGTTTTTCAGGAAGGGAGGCTATTCCCTCTTCAATTTTCAGGAGCGCTTCGGGAGTGATGCGGTAATCTTCGGGGGAATCTTCGGTCAAAAGGGCATCGCGGAGTTTCAGCGCATGAAGTTTCCTCACCTTGTTCTGACGGATCAGGTTCAGGCATTGGTTACGTACTGAGCGGAAAAGGTAGTGTTTCAGGGAGGTTTCGATGAAAAGCTCTTTTTTCTTTTCCCAGAGTTTGACGAAAAGCTCCTGTACCACCTCCTCTGCCTGGTCATCGTCGTTCAGGAAGTGGGAAGCATAATGGCAAAGGGGGGCATACCAGGTATCAAACAGGATTTTAAAAGCCTTCCGGTCCCCTTCCCTGATCTGCCTGAAAAGCGTGTCTTCGTCAGCCATGGGAATCGTATCAAATACAACGCAATTTAGTGATAAAAGAGAGAACGGGAAACTTCTCTCCCCTTCAAAAATTTCAGGTCATTACAGCAAAAGGAATCATGTAATCAAAAAAATATTAGTTTTGCAGACTCTACAGGCCCGGGTGGCGGAATTGGTAGACGCGCTGGACTCAAAATCCAGTGATAGCAATATCGTGCGGGTTCGATTCCCGCCCCGGGCACTGAAAAACCTCAATAATCAACCAACTATCAGGAGATTACTGAGGTTTTTTCATGTCCCTGCTGAAACATTACTGACACTTTTTATCCGGTAGCATCCCAAGGAGGACACCACGTAAGGATGACACCATCTATTTGCGGCAAGTGGAAACAAACTCACCGGCAACTACAAGAGATCAGTTTCACGAAGTTTATGGAATTATACTTTCCAGATAATCTGTCGCTTCAAGCGTATCAATATCCGTTTCAACAATCCTATACCTGGTTTTGGTTCTGATAATTCCGCCAGCCTTTGCATCGACTAAAGAATAACTCTCTTCACTTACAAAAACCTCATTGGAAAAATTACCGTTATTGAGCTCGTAACTTACCAAATTACCGACTGAACCCACTCTTTTTTCAAAAGTTACTTTGTCCCCGTTGGCTGAAAAACCTACCGATGCATTGATTAAAGAAGAGATATAATTCGCTCCGTAAATGTAGGCACTTCCGGTCTCGGTCAACGATCTGTTCCCAAAAGCATCCACGTTTTGGGCATTAATTGCCAGGTTTCCCTGAATACCCAACGATTGTGGCATATCTATCACCGCGAAATAACATCCCTTTTCCGTATCAAAGTTTTCTGTTTTATAATCGATCTTTACAGAATCTTTGAGTCCTTCTCTGATATTCCAGCTCAGAATACAATAGGATCGATTCACGTCTTCCGCCGGATAAAGGTTTACCCTGAACCGGTAATATCCTGATTGCGTATTCAGTTCG
>CAYYJE010000055.1:0-20055 GCA_964472165.1 uncultured Prolixibacteraceae bacterium
TAGATGGGCAAAGTTCAGAAGTACAAAGTCCGGCATCAAGATTCATACTCAGATCGATATTGCCACTGAGATACCGGTCTTCTACAGAATCAGCCATGCAAATGTGCATGATACCAAGTCCATGGACTGGTTTAAATATGAACGGAACTCTTGCTATGTATTTGATAGAGGATACTTTGATCTCTCCAGACTCTACGCAATTGAGCAGGCTGGAGCTTTCTTCATCATACGGGAGAAGTTCCATCCTGATTATGAGATCACGGAAGGTGAAGACATGCTTGAAGAAGATGACAATGTCCTGCGAGACCAAACGGTTAGATTCACAGGCAAGCGAAACAGTGGAAACTATCCGATTTCGCTCAGGCGCATCGTATTCTTTGCCCCTGACCTTGGAAGGACCTTCACCTATTACACCAACAACTTCTACCTCAAAGCAAAAGAAATTGCCCTTCTTTACCGCTACAGATGGCAGGTTGAACTTTTTTTCAAATGGATCAAGCAGCATCTTCGTGTCAAATCCTTTTGGGGAGAATCTGAAAATGCAGTCCGGATACAGATACATGTCGCCATCATCACGTACTGTCTCGTCGCCATTATTGAACATGACCTCAAACTGGACAGGCCTGTTGTCGAGGTCATGCGTATCCTTGGCAATTCCCTTCTGGTCAAGGATCCCATTCAAGAACTCTTGGCTCCTATGGCAAATAGGGCCTATGATGATAACGATTGCCAACTTCATTTGGACTTCAAACTTGATTAACATTTTTTAATAGACACCAGTGATAGAGAAGTATGAAACTGACAAATAATACTATAATATTTCTAATCCTATTAATTGCTATAATTCTTAGATTTTTTAATTATTTCGAAATCCCTTTTACTCATGATGAGTTTAGTGCATTGTTTCGTTTAAATTTTGATAGTTTTTCAAATCTAATAGAGAAAGGTGTTAAAATTGATGGACACCCTGCAGGAATTCAGGTTTTTTTGTCTTATTGGACAAAGTTATTTGGTTATCAGGAATGGATTGTAAAACTTCCATTTGCCATTTTTGGAGTAATTTCGGTATACCTAATCTATCTAATTGGGAGTAAGTGGTTCAATGAGACTGTCGGCTTGCTATCTGCTGCTTATATTGCAAGCATCCAGTTCACAGTAATGTATAGCCAAATAGCAAGACCATACATAAGTGGGATGTTCTTCTCATTACTTATGGTTTATTATTGGAGTAACCTGATGATGAGTCCCGACAATAAATTTAACCGGAGCAGCATTCTGTTTATTATCTCAGCATCTTTATGTTCCTATAATCATCATTTTAGTTTGCTATTTGCTGCAATTGTAAGTACCAGTGGAATTTTTTTCATTCAAAGAAAATTATTGATTAAATATTTATTAAGCGTATTGACAATTTTCGTATTATATATTCCTCATCTTAAAATCTTCTTTTATCAATTAAGTGTAGGTGGTGTTGAAGGTTGGTTGGGAAAGCCTCAAAATGACTTTCTTATTGAGTTTATTTACTACATTTTTAATTATTCAATATATGCAATTGTCCTGATCATTGGAATAATTTTGTTTGGTATGTTTCATCTTAAAAAAGATACCCATCACTTAAAGCTGGTAATATTGTCGTTCATATGGTTTATAATTCCATTTTTAATTGGATTTTTTTATTCAAAATATGTTAGTGCCGTACTCCAATACTCTGTTTTAATTTTTAGTTTTCCTTTGTTGTTTTTTTTCTTACTAGGATTTATAAGAAAACAAAAATCTAATGTCAATTTAATATTGGTTTCGGCAATACTTTTGACTAATACTTTAACCTTGATTTATAGCAGAAAACATTATGACTTGTTTTACAAATCCGTTTATAAACAAATTCTGACAGATTACAAGAAAATCAAAAATGATAACAGTCATACTGTTTATATAATTGATTCCCACAAGAAAATATCTGATTTTTACATTTCCAAATTAGATATTGATACAGATTTTGTTAATTATTCCGATTCCTTCCCAAATATTAAAGAATTTAAGAAATTTCTTGAACGGGGGATTGATACAAATGACAAACTATTTTTTGGTTGTTTGTCCTCAGTTTCACCTAACATAGTCCCTCTGATTCAAGATTATTACCCGAATATTGAGATGCAAAATAATTATTTTGGAGGAACAACTTATTTGTTTTCAAAACAAATCAATAAAACAAAAAATATAATTAATCATCTAAGATTTAATTCTGCTTATTCAAAAAACTGGAGTTCAATTGATACAACCAAAATTATACCAATAAATGATACCATAAGGGATAGTGTTTATTTAATAAATCCTGATGTTGAATGGGGCCCGACATTTTCAGCTACACTTAATGATATTATAAATAATAAAAATAATTTTATTGATATATCCGTAAAAGTGAAGAAAAATGAAGATTTAGACAAAGTAATTCTGGTTGGCTCATTAGATTCTAAAGGGAAAAACATTTATTGGGGTGGAACTGAGTTCAAAGAATTTATGTTACCACATCAAGAAGATTCTGACTGGATAATAATTCATCACTCCATTAAATTGTCTGACATAAATTTGAACCACGATGATATATTGTTAAAAATATATATTTGGAATAACGGCAGAAAAAACTTTATTATCAATGACTTTAGTATTAGCTTAAGAGAAGGAAATCCTATTATTTACGGATTGCAAGAAAGAATATAAATCTCAGCGCAACACGCAATCAGCAGGGCCGTCAGAACATAGGTCGGGATGAGATGGATCAGAAAATTGCCGATCTGCTTCCAGACGGATAATCCGGAACCGAAGGAATCCAATGCAAACATACCGATAAAGAGGTTGGCGGGGATGCAAAGGATCCGGGGTATCCAGTACAGAATTTTACCTGATTTTTTCATTCGATATTTCTTTTAAAATTTCGTAATTTAACCAAATTTCCCCAAGTGAAGTGTAATTTACTTCATTCCTCTGGAAGTCGCTGAAGAATGCTCCTTCCAAAAGAAATCATCCACCGGTTTGAGAAGTCCGTTTTTCAGATTACTTTTGGGAAGTGGCTGATCAGATGAAGGATTAATGGTCAGCGATCAGCAATAGTAACAAAACCTGAAACAACAACGTATGGCTTTGGTGGAAGAATTCGAAAAACAGGGAATCTGGCTGTTTAAATACAGGAGTTACATTCCCTTTGTGATACTGGTTGCAGGCACCATTATTTACCTGAGGACGGAATTAAACCCGGGTAATATGTGGATCAAACAAAACCCTTATGACCACATTTACCTGGTGTTCTGCATGCTGGTAAGTTTTTTGGGATTGGGAATCCGGATTTATACCGTGGGGCATACTCCTGTCAACACCTCAGGGCGGAACGCAAAGTACCAGATCGCCGATACACTGAATACCACCGGTATCTATTCCATTGTCAGGCACCCGCTCTACCTCGGAAATTTCTTCATGTGGCTCGGGCCGGTTCTGCTCACCGGCCATATCGGATTTATCGTGGTATTCTGCCTCTTTTACTGGGTTTATTATGAGCGGATCATGTTCTCTGAAGAACAGTTTCTCAGAAGGAAATTCGGTGAGACTTATACTGGCTGGGCTGAAAAACGTCCGGCTTTCATTCCTTCTTTCCGGAACTTCACCAAACCCTCACTCCCCTTCAGCTGGAAAAAGATCCTTAAAAAGGAGAAAAATGGATTTGCCGCCATCTTCATCATTTTCACCTTTATGAATGTGACCGGCGAACTGGTTACCGGCAGTCATGATTTCAACTATTTTTTGCTGGCAGCCTGTCTGGCAGCCTGTATATTCTACCTTGTTCTGAAATACATGAAATGGAGAACCAACCTTCTTAACGAGGAGGGGAGGTAATTCAACCCTTGAAATAGACGACATGATCAGGAAGAAAATTTTGGTTACAGGTGGTGCCGGTTTTGTAGGTTCACACCTTTGTGAGCGGCTGTTGCACCAAGGTCACGAAGTGGTGTGTCTCGACAATTATTTCACCGGACAGAAACAGAATGTCATTCATCTGCTTGACAATCCTTTTTTTGAACTGGTAAGGCATGATGTGACTACCCCTTACTACATTGAAGTTGACGAAATTTACAACCTTGCCTGCCCTGCCTCTCCCATTCATTACCAGTACAATCCGATCAAAACCATTAAAACTTCGGTGATGGGTGCTGTCAATATGCTGGGGCTGGCCAAACGGATCAGGGCGAAGATATTGCAGGCCTCCACAAGCGAGATTTACGGCGATCCACAAATCCACCCTCAGGTGGAATCGTACTGGGGCCACGTGAATCCGATCGGGGAACGGTCGTGTTACGATGAAGGGAAAAGGGCCGCTGAAACCCTTTTCGTCGACTATCACAAGCAAAACAATGTAAAAATCAAGATTGTAAGGATCTTCAACACATACGGCCCCCGGATGCATCCCAACGACGGAAGGGTAGTTTCCAATTTCATCGTCCAGGCCCTTCGGAACGAAGATATTACCATTTACGGCGACGGGAGCCAGACCAGGAGTTTTCAGTACATCGACGACCTGATCGAAGGATTGGTGAGAATGATGGCCTCCCGTGATTCGTTCACCGGACCGGTGAATATCGGAAATCCCAATGAATTCACCATCATGCGGCTGGCAGAAGAGATCATCAGACTCACAGGTTCGAAATCGAAAATTATCCGGAGGCCACTGCCTCCCGATGATCCTGCCCAGCGCCAGCCCAATATCGACCTGGCCAAAAAGGAGCTGGGATGGACACCTGAAATACAGCTTGAGGAAGGGCTTATGAAGACCATCGCCTATTTTCAGGCTATCCTGTTGAAGAGTTGAAACCGTTAAGGATGAGACAATAACGTTCAACCGCCATCAAGCAGCAAAGGCACAAGGCACACTGTGAAATTTCGTCACTGTGTTCCCTGTGCCTTCGCAGCATCACCGGAGTCAAATTTTCAGAACCTGGGCATTTCAGTCTTTGAAACATCCTCGTCCATTTGCCACTCTACGACGTAGCTGTACTTTGGTGGCTTAAAACCCGTTCGGAAAACCTGCAAATCCTTCTTCGGCGTAAAACCTAAACGCTCGTACCCCGCGGTAAAACGGGGAACAAAGCTCTCCTTTTTCACTGTTCTCTTCACGATATCCATGGCTTATTTGTTTTATGTTACCCTGTTTCTGCTTGCCTGACACTCTGTTAAACGGATGAAATATGGTTTTGGATACATTGATTACCTGTTTTTAGAAAATTTAACGGTTTCTTTTTTTTACCACACTGGTTTTTGAAACCGATTTTCACTATTTTTGGAGCCGCAAAAGGCGGGAGTAGCTCAGTGGTAGAGCATCAGCTTCCCAAGCTGAGGGTCGCGGGTTCGACCCCCGTTTCCCGCTCTGAGAGAGGCAGTTGCCTCTCTTTTTTTACCCCTGGTTGACAAAGTCCCAAGCTGAGGGTCGTCCCGCCTCAGGCGGCCCGATAGGTATCGGGGCCATTTCCTGCTCCGGGCAAATCTACTAAGAATCAAGCACTTCAGAAATGGAAGGTTTTTGTGTTTGCCGCATAAACCTGGTTTTCTTGAATAATCGCTGTTAAATGTTCAAAACTTACAACAATTGCATTTTTTGATAATTTAACTCTTTGAACCAGCAGCGTTGGAAAAAATCAATGACAATTACTGAATTCTGTAGAAAAACACCTTGAATATCTGGTTTATGTCTAAAAATTTGTAAATTGGAAACTTTTAAGTTAACTTTGTGCCATGAATATTCAAAGAGAAATCATTTTTTATGAACACTATTTCATCGACTTCTATATGGAGCTGGATGAAAAAGTACAAGAGAAAATTGAGTATGTTTTCAAGATTATTCGGACAGTTCAATACGTTCCTAAAAAATTCATAGACCATATTACCGGAACTGATGGACTTTACGAAATTCGAATTGAATTTGAAAGTAATATTTATCGAATATTCTGCTGTTTTGACAAAGGTAATATTGTGATTCTTTTTAATGGTTTCCAAAAGAAAACCTTAAAGACACCTAAAAATGAGATTGATTTGGCTCTGAAACTCAAATACGAATATTTTAACTCAAAAAAAAAGAACGATGAACGCAAATGAAATTAGAAATGCTAAAAACTTTGACGAGTTGTTAGACATAAAATATGGAAAAATTGGTACTGAAAAACGCGACGAATTTGAAGAGAAAGCTCAATATTTCGTGATTAGTGAAATGTTGAAAGATGCAAGAAAAGAAGCTAAAATGACACAGCAACAACTTGCTGAGAAAGTTGGGACGAAGAAAAGTTACATTTCACGACTTGAAAATGGTAAGTGTGATATTCAACTTTCGACTCTTTACCGGATTTTCGAGTTTGGACTTGGGAAAAGGGTTAACTTACTCATTGGATAAATTAAAACGACTGCTGCAACAATCGTTATTCAAATAATCGGTTTTCAAACATTACTTTCCAAAACTCTTAACTCTGTTGAGAGAAATTAGTTGGTCACATAGCCCGGCTATATTCTCAAAGTGCACGACAGATGTTCATTATCAATGAATTACGGAGACCGAATAAGGATAAAATTTTGTGATAGATTTGTTCTATAAAATTTGAAAAATATTTGTAATAATCTGATATACTGCTATATACAAGAATTTTTCATCAGCTTCCCAAGCTGAGGGTCGCGGGTTCGACCCCCGTTTCCCGCTCTGAGAGAGGCAGTTGCCTCTCTTTTTTTTTACGTTGTTGACAAAGTCCCAAGCTAAGGGTCGCCCTGCCTCAGGCGCCCCGATTGCTATCGGGGCCATTTTCAGTCCTAGGAAAATCTACTAAGAATCAAGCATTTCAGAAATGGAAGGTTTTTGTGCTTGCCGCATAAACCTGGTTTTCTAAATAATCACTGTTAAATGTTCTACAAATGTTCTACAAACGTTCTACAAAAATGCTCATTGTTTTTAGATTTTAAAATGGTAATAACTATGTTAGATACGAGTGTTGGTTAAAAACTGACCAAGGAAATTAAAAGAATATTTATTACCTTTAATGCATGAAATATCCATGCATCATTTATGCACCAACCGGCATGATTAACCACATGGATATTACATCTGTTTCACGGGGTGAACCATATGAACCCAATAATTTAAACTGATGAAACAAAGACTTTATCTGGACACTTCCGTTTTCGGCGGTTTTTTCGATGAAGAATTTTCGGAATTTACTCAACCGCTTTTTGAAAGACTCCGGAAAGGGGAGTTTAAGCTTTTATTCTCTTCCGCCACACAGGAAGAACTGGAAGAAGCGCCGAATGAAGTAAAGTCACTGGTTAAAAGCTTAAAAGAAGAATTCACGGAATTCATTGCGACGGATAATGAAGCTGTTGAACTGGCATCTCAGTATATCATTGAAAAAGTTGTCGGAAAGACAAGTTTTGCCGACTGCCTGCATATCGCTCTTGCTACAATTTACCGTGCTGATTTTCTGATCAGTTGGAATTTCAAGCATATTGTGAATATTAAGAGAATTCAGGGATATAATGCCGTAAACATCAAAAACGGATACAAAGAATTAGAAATTCGTTCGCCAAGAGAATTTATAAATTATGAAGACAATAATTGAAAAAAAGTTTGATGCGGTTAAATTCATGCGACAACAAAGGGATAAATTAAGTGATAAACTTTCCCGGATGACCAAGGAAGAAATCGTTGAATATTTCCGGAAGAAGAACATCAAATCAGCAGTAAGACCAAGCGCATAATAATTGCCAGCATTCAGGAGGAGGCTGATCATATAATATTCGACGGTTTACCAGGTTCCACTATTAATTTCACATGGAGACAATCCTGAAAAGTCATAGATCATTGATTCCCATTGGATTTGGCAGACTGTGCCTTTACTTAATTTTGGGCTTATTTCTTGGCTCATGCCTCAAAGTAGTTGATATGGATGTTGAAGAAACACCCAATCTGCTTGTTGTAAATTGCTTTTTTACAGAAGATGAGCCATTTGTCGTCCATGTTTCCAGGTTGGCACCTTATCCTGATCTGAATGACAGAACAGTGAGGAATGCGAAAGTTATCCTGTATGCTAACGACATCTTCGCCGGTAATTTGCCATTTATTAAGTATTCAGATGACAAAAACACTTTTGTTTACAGCAGCAATTCAGTTCGTGCAAAGCGGGGTGTTTTATATAAGATCCAGGTTGAATCGCCGGGATATCCGGTGGCCACGGCAAAAGACTCACTTCCCGGAAGCGTGAAGATAGATTCCGTTTTTTACATGTCAGCCGCAGGACTTTATGATGATGGCTTATCGTACGATCAGTTTTCCATTGTAATGAATGATACGCCTCAAACCGAATACTACCTGATCCAGATTTTGGGACTTTACGATTACGGAAATTCCAGGGAGTATGGCCCCATGGATATTTTTTCCGATGACCCTGTTATTGTGGCAGAAGGTATTACGGGTTCATCATTTAAGGATTATTTTGTATTCACTGAGTCTATATTTAAAAACACCAAATATCGCCTGAAAATTAATGTTCCCGGTTATCTGACAGATGAAACAAAATCATTTAAGGTAGCCCTGTCTTCCGGGACAGTCCATTATTTTCAGTATTTGAAGCGACTTAATAACCATGAGTCTTATTCGTACCAGGATCCGTTTACTCCTTACGATCCGGTGCAACTTTACTCGAATGTGGAAAATGGAACCGGCATTTTTGCCGGATACAGTACCTCTTTATTTGATTTAAAGTAAGTGATATGCAAAGTCGTCAAACTTATTGCTTCAGGCAAATAATTGTCGTTCTTTTCATACTCTTGAGAGGTATTACGGAGGTTCATGGTCAGTCTCTTATTTCAGGTTATATCAGGGACAGTAAAACGAGGGAGCCTTTAATCGGTGCAAATGTCTTTATTCCAGGCACCTCAATCGGAGTTTCCACCAACAGTTCCGGTTATTACTCCCTTCGGCTTCCCATTGGAGATACCATCACGCTGGTTTCTTCATACATAGGGTATAAGCCGGTAATGAAGAAGTGTATTCAAGGGACTGCCGGGGGATTTGATTTTCAACTGGATAAAGGAATAAATCTGGAAGAGATTACTGTCAGTGCACCCTTACTCTCAGAAAACCGGTATGGAATGAATCTTACGGAAATCCCGGTTTCGGAATTAAGGGGACTGCCGGCTTTGGGCGGTGAAGCGGACCTGATCAGAACCTATCAGTTATTGCCAGGAGTTCAGGGCGGGACAGAAGGGAAAGCCGGTATGTTCGTCAGGGGAGGAAGCGGTGACCAGAATCTGGTCCTGATTGATGGTTCGCCTCTTTATTACATCAACCACCTGGGCGGCTTTATCTCACTTTTTGATCCGGAAGCAGTAAAAAACTTTCGGTTATACAAAGGAGGTTTTCCGGCTCGCTACGGCAACAGGTTGTCATCAGTGCTTGATGTCAATCTGAAGGAAGGAGATGGAAAGACGCAAAGAACCTCAGTCACCGTAGGATTGATAGCAGGAAGTCTCTCCTCACAGGGACCGGCACTGAAAGGCAAAGGAACATATTTTGTCTCACTCAGAAGGGTGTGGGCGGATTTACTCATGCGCCCGGTATCCTATCTCGCTTTTGACGGTGCTTCCATCGGGTATAATTTCTATGACTTAAACGGGAAAATATCCCTGCAGGCTAATCCTGAGAATAAAATCATTTTAAGTCTTTATGCCGGAGATGACAAACTGACGATGAACTACAAAGATGAACTGATCGGTCCCAAAGTAAAATCTCAGGAACAAAATAAATGGGGAAATCTTTTGGGAGTGGCTCGCTGGGAACATCTCTTCTCCCCCGGAGTACTGGCCAACACACGGTTGTCATTCACAAAGTACAGATTTCTGGATAAGGGTAATTACGACAGTAAGGAGGATGATTCGGGATACCTGCGGATTTTCAGGAGCCGTATAAGGGATATCGCCTTAAACAGTGATCTCGACATTTTCATAAACAATAACTGGCAGGTAAAAACAGGAGGGGGAATTGTTTCCCATCAGTTCGAACCCGGTAATTCGAAAAGTAAGGATTATTTGGGAGATGAAGCGTATCTGGAACAAAATTTTGCTACGGCTTCTCATGTATGGGAACACACAACCTTCATGGAGAACATGCTTTCCTTTAAGTACATAAGTCTGAATGCCGGTGTCCGGGTTGTAGGTTTTCACGTCCCAAATAAATCCTTCATTTTTCTTGAGCCGCGCCTTTCATCTTCTGTTCCTGTTTATAAAGGAATCTCCATAAAGACTTCCTATTCAAAAATGCATCAATTTGTCCATATGCTGGAAAATCCGGTGGCAGGTTTCATTACTGAATTTTGGGTACCTTCGACAAATTCGGTTCCCCCTTCGACGTCCCGCCAGTATACAATAGGACTTGAAAAAGAAAATGATGATTTTCAGGCTGGCATTGAGTTTTACAGAAAAAACATGAATCACCTGGTTTCATTTAAGGAGGGTCAGGTATTTCAGGGTAATGCGAAGGATTGGGAACAGCGGATTGAAACCGGAAATGGTTCTTCAAAAGGAATGGAAATATTCCTACGGAAAAAAAGTGGTAAGCTGACAGGTTGGGTCAGCTATACTTTGGCAAGGAGTGACCGTCAATTTGAGAACATAAACTTTGGAAGGAAATTTCCCTATCAATTTGACAGGAGACACGACCTGAGCGTGGTTGCCAGCCTTAAACTGTCTGATCTGTGGAATTTCTCAGCTGACTGGGTATATGGCTCAGGATATCCCATCACCCTGGCTCTGGGAAAACAAACGGTAATCCTGCCGGGCAATGTTACTCGTGTATTCGATGACAGGTACAATTACAGATTTTCAGGTGAATATTATGGGTCCAGAAATGGCTTCAGAATGAAAGACTATCACCGGCTGGACATTGGATTTACCAGAACAAAAGTAAGTTATGGGGTAGAACGTATCTGGAGCTTCAGTATTTATAATGTATATAACCGACAGAACCCTTACTACTATTTTTACAAAGAACGGCGCCCATGGCGTGGTGATCATACCACACAACTCTATCAGGCTTCCTTTCTGCCCGTTTTACCGTCAGTCAGTTATACAATCCGTTTTTGAGACTTATTTTTTTTATTTACACCATATGAGGTTTCGGCATCATCGGGTATGAGGAACTCAACGACTTCAATATCTATGTGTTAAGGAATTTGAAAAATATAAAAATTCTGCGTCGTCCGTCAGCTGACGGAACCCCCGTTTCCCGCTCACAGAAAATACAGTTTTTAAAGGCCTTTCAGAGATGAAGGGCCTTTTTCTTTGCCGCAATTTTAAACCTTTTGTAGATTTCAACATCTTCCACGAAAGGGAAATCCATGCATCAGGGAGCAATCCTGACGGCTTTCTTCTGCGCAGTCAGGGCCAGCCAGGTTGCCAGAAAGCAATGGTCCTGCGTCATGGCGGTTTCAGTGCGGTTTACCACATCGTCGACGAGTTGTTCTCCGTAGGGCATGTAAACCTGGGAGCAATCGAAGTACCTGGTCTCCTTCTTGTTGACCAGGAAAAGGTGGTTCCCGCCCTTTTTGCCGGCAATGTCGATGTATTTCCGCATCTCAATGTACCCATCGGTGCCCAGAATGAAGGTCCTGCCATCACCCCAGGTACCCAGGCCATCGGGGGTGAACCAGTCGATCCGGATATAGCCCGTAGCCTGGGGACTCCGCACGACCATATCGCCAAAGTCCTGATAGGAAGGGTATTGCGTTGTACTGAAATTGCCAATTTGCGAAAGCGCCACCTCAGCCTTTGTGGACCCTGTGTAAAACAGGAACTGGTCGCACTGGTGTGATCCGATGTCGCAAAGAACCCCGCCGGCCTTGCCCGGATCAAAAAACCAATCCGGACGTGAGGAAGGATTCATCCGGTGAGGACCAAGGCCGATGGTCTGGATGACCTTGCCAATGGCTCCCTCCCTGATCAGCTCACCAGCCTTCACCGAAGCAGGGTTCCCCAGCCTTTCGCTGTACATGATCGAATAGATGCGCTTCGTCTTTTGCTGAACCTTTTTCACCTCCCTGAACTGGCTTAACGTTACGATTCCCGGCTTGTCGGCCATAAAATCCTTTCCAGCCTTCATCACTCTGATGCCCAGCGGAGCACGTTCAACGGGAATGGACGCGCTGGCCACGAGTTGAATAGTGGGATCTCCCAAAATCTCCTCCTCACTCCGGGCTACCTTCACATCGGGATATCGTCTGGTAAATCCTTTAAGCAGTTCGGGCTCCACAGCATATACCGACACCAGTTTCCCTCCCCCACCGATCAGGGCATCCGTCATGCCATAGATATGTCCATGGTTGAGACCGATTACCGAAAACCTGATTGAGTTTGCAGGCGCCGGACGGTTCCCGGGTTTCAGGATGACTTCAACCGGAGTGTTGGCATGATCCCTTGAAAAAACATCGGGAGGGAATATCGACAGCGCTGTAATTCCTGTGGCTGAAGCAATGGAATTCCTGATAAAGTTGCGGCGGCTTGTTTTCATGATTCCTTGAAATAATTACTCATTTGCGTTCTCCAAACTTATAAAAAAGAATGAATATTTCCCAACCAGGTTCAGGAATGAGACCAGGAGCATTGCAGACAATAGATTACACGACTCCACTTATTCTATTTCTTAATGAATTCGACCCTTCTGTTAATGGCCTTATTGGCAGGCGTGTCGTTGGCGGCTATGGGCTGTTTCTCACCGGCACCCCCGGTTTCGAGGCGAGAGGCATCTATGCCGAACTGACTGGCCAGGGCGACTTTTACCGCCTCAGCACGCTGCTGTGACAATTGGAAGTTCAGCTGATCATCACCATCGCTGTCGGTATGTCCCACGATCTTTACCCGTACCCCCGGATTTTCCTGGAGGACGGTGGCAATGTCCTTCAGCGTCCCCTGCGACTCGGGCTTGATCTCAGCCTTGTTCACATCAAAGGTAATCCCATAAGTGACCAGTTTTCCCTCGGTGATCAGCTTGCTGCGGGTATCGGGCGATGCAGTGGTGATCTTAAGGTTGGTCACCATCGGCCAGCTGGCACGGTCCCATCCGAAGAAGAGAAGCCTGTTGAACTTTGTATGGGCATAGATATTTGTCGGGACATCCACTGTTTTGGCTCCCTGATGGTAGATTCTCACCCTTCGCTTCTGGATCCAGATGATAACATGGTTGACCTGTTCGCGGATAACAGGATTTTTTGAAGCCTGACCGCTGATCCAGTCCCCTTCAGGATTATTGCTGTATCCCTTTGTCTCCCATCCGTCATATTTGAAAGTGATATGGAGTCCGCTTTTCCCCGGATAAAGATCGTCATTAATCTCCCTGGGATCCTCCGGATCTTCTTCGTACAGCGTCAGGATCATCCCATGATTGTACTCCTTGTCGGGTATGATATCAAATTCCACGATGAAGTTGTCGGGAAAGGCGATCTCCTTCGTGTAGCAATAAACAGCATCTTCTCCATTCATGTGGAGCCATTTCCCGGGAGCTATATTCACCGATTTAACCTCGCCGCTCCCATTGGAGGTCCACAGTGCCGGGAAATCTCCGATGGCATCCTGGCTGGAGTCTTCATAGTAAAGGATCTTGTCGCCCGGAACAAAATCATACTGGGTCGTACTTTCAAGTTTCTGCTTTTCAGGCTGACCATTTGCAGACTCCACGCTGCCGGAACCTTCCTCTTCCTCCTTCACCTGTTCAGATGCAGGCGCTGATGGGGATTCCTCCTCATTCTCACCTTTTTTCTTTTTAAAGAGGTTCCCTATCCCCTCCTCTACTTTGTTGAATCCCTCGTCAATACCCTCCTCAATTTTTGAGTTGGCACGGTGGGTCCCCTGACGCTTCAGCACTTCACCGGGTTTAACAATCTGGGCCTCTGCCACATTTCCTCCCATCAGCAGGAGGAGCGTCAGCAGAACTGTAATGACTCTTCTATGTTTCATCTGACTATGATTTAAAGGTTTGTATTGTTAACGAAATACTTATATTATTCAGGATAAAAGTAAGGAAATTTGTTAAATAGTGCTCACCTGGAAATGGTAATAATTTCACAGGAAACGTCTGCACAAAAAAAATATGACCGGCGAAAACCGGTCATATCCTTTAAACTGTTGTATCCTCGAAGGCAGCCTGAAATCCTCAATGCGGCCAGTTCATCCTATCTGCGCCCTGAACGTCCTGAATCCGGCGACCCTGATCCGCTTCCTCCGCGGGAAGAGGGTGCGCTGTGGCCGCTGCTGCGGGGCATTGATGCCGATTTGGTGCTCATCCGTGCGGAGGAACCACCTGAAGAGGACCTTCCTACCGACGGGGAAGATTGCACCGCAGAAGGACGCGAAGCGCTTCTTCCTGAGGAAACCGAAGAGGGCCTCTGAGAAGTGGAAGCTGACTTCATCGTAGCAGAGCGGGAGGATGATTCGCTTCTTACCGCGGGAGAAGCTGTTCTTTCCCTTGAAGCTGAGGATTGAACCGATGAAGGACGACTGGTTGTACTTCTGCCGGTAGCCACCTGACTACTCCTGTTCGCAGCTATTGATCCGGTACGTCCGGCCGACACCTGACTGCTCCTGCCGGTAGTCACTGAACCGCTTCTGGTGGCTGACTTTGTGTTCCCGGTCGGGGGTTGTGTGGCCACTCTCGCAGAAGAAGGGGAAGTAGCCCTTCGCTGGGTAATTCCTTCCTTTCCCGAAGATGAACGTGTCGCACTTTTGGTATTCACCGATGCCGATAACCTTGCAGTGGCATTGCTGTTTAACGTGGCGCTACTCCTGGTATTCCCGCCTTCCGCCGGCGAAGAAGACCTGCGTGTTACCGCTGAATTCCCGGAAGCTGAAGTGCGGCTATTTTGCCGTGTGCTGACGGTGGAGGAGTTCCGCCTGTCACTGCTGGTAGAAGTGATCGCCCTGGCAGGATTATTTCCGGAACGGCTGTTCGTACCCGTCAGTCTCTGGCGTTCGGCCTTCTGCCCGGAATTGGTCCGGCTATAGAGTGCTTCGCCGTCCTTTCTTAACTCAGGTCTGGAATAAGTGTTTTTATATCTCCCCCTGTTGATCCAGATATTCACCTGAGGCGAAAATGTACGTATACTGGAGTAATAATGCTGGTGATGGTTCGGGAACCTGTAATGGTCCCAGTGGCGGTAATGTGAATAGTAATGTGGGTACCAGTTTGAATGGTAGCCGTAGTAGTAATGCCAGTAATAGGGCTGCCATGCATACCAGTTGGAAGGCCAGTAACCCCAGTACCACCTTGAACGCCAGGCGATGTAGTCGGGGAGGAAGATGTACCGGATCAACGGCCATGCGGAAATATGCACGGTGGTCGTCCTCACAGGAATCACCCGCTGCGTATTGCCCGAAACTCCGGTGTACCCCGGGTTGGGCGTCTCTGCATATTGGTCATCGTAGATGGGCTCAATGATATAATTTTTACCATACAGGGCTTCATCGCCGACCAGTTGCATCTGCACTGAACCATCGCGAAATTTTTCCACCGTAAAAACGGCCACATCCTGCATCTCGTTTCTGTCGAGGGCGACCCGCATCACGATGGTATGCACATTCCCCTGCATATAATCGGTGACCATTATATAATCAACCCTGTTATCCCCGTTTAAATCGAGGTTATTGACTCTTGAAGACTCATCGTTGAGGTTTCTTTCAAATCCTTCGATGGTTTCTGATTGCTGGAAAAGATTCATGACTGCATAGAGATTGAGGTTGTCACCCGGTAAACCCAGGTATTCATCCGGCCAATCCTGCCTCCCGGCTGTGCTTACCACAGTGGTGAGCAACGCGAGAATCGAGGTGATAAGTAACTTTTTCATGACTTCAAGTTTTAGAAGAACAAACCTTCACCCTTACTGAAGCAAAACTCATACCATTTTTTACCGGGCAGCACTAATCGGAGATCTTTTTCGGGTCAGAAAGCAGCAACACAGGGAAATTCAGAAAACCTCATCCCGGATCTATGAATAATCGATTTTTTTTGTTTACTTGTCCCGACAAAACTGATGCAGATGAAGGATTACCACAAGGAGGCACACCTTGTCAGAAAAGAAAAAGTGAATAATTAACCACAACAAAAAAAATATACAAAATGAAAATGCGTAATTTTTTGACCGTTTTTTTACTGACGATGATTTCCATATCGCTGTTAGGTGCGGAAAAATCCGTCTACACAGGAGATTTGCGTTGCGAATACAAAAAGGATCCGATGGGCATTGATGCTGCGAATCCCCGCCTGTCATGGAAGTTATTTTCAACCACCGGTGACCAGCTTCAAACTGCTTACCAGATATTGGTGGCGACCAGTCCCGCGAAGCTTACCCCTTCAAAGGCTGATCTCTGGAACAGCCAGAAGGTGGATTCCGACCAGAGTACTCTGGTTAAATATGCCGGCAAGACCCTTGAATCGAAACAGAATTGTTACTGGAGCGTAAGAATCTGGGATAAATCGGGGAAAGCTACCGGTTGGTCCCGGCCTGCCACATTCGAAATGGGTTTGCTGCAACCCGGGGAGTGGAAAGCCGACTGGATTAAAAGTGCCATGACATTTCAGGAGCACAGCCATCCCGCACCCCTTTTCCGCAAGGAATTTGAGGTAAACGGGAAGGTGAAATCCGCAAGATTGTACTGCACCAGTCTGGGGCTTTATGAGTTTTACCTTAACGGTCAGCGGGTTGGAGACCAACTCTTCACTCCCGGATGGACCAGTTTTGAAAAACGGCTTCAATACCAGACCTACGACATCACCCCACTGCTCAGAAAAGGCGCCAATGCCGCGGGTATCATGCTGGGCAACGGATGGTACCGCGCCTTCAGACCCAATTCCATCGAGCTGAAAACGGGGAAAGATCTGGAAGTGCTGGCGCAGCTTGAGATTGAATACACCAACGGCACCCGTCAGCTGGTAAATACCGACAACAGCTGGAAAACTTCGACCGGCCCCATTGTACGTTCCGAAATGTACAATGGTGAGGTTTATGATGCGAGAATGGAAAAGCCGGGATGGTGTACGGCGGGCTTTAACGACCAGGATTGGAGCGGGGTTGTTGTAACGAAAACCGCAAAGAACCATCTGGTAAGTCCCTTCTCGGAACCGGTCCGCAGAATTGAGGAGGTCAAACCGGTAAAGGTGTTAGTTACCCCTGCCGGGGAGACAGTCATTGACATGGGACAGAACATGGTGGGATGGTGCAGGCTGAAGTTGGAGTGCCCCGCCGGAACGGTGATTACCTTGCGGCATGCCGAAGTTCTTGATATGAAAGGCAATTTTTACACCGAGAACCTGCGGCGCGCAAAGCAGGAGATTATCTATACCTGCAAGGGCGGAGGAGCAGAAGTGTATGAGCCCCATTTCACGTTCCAGGGATTCAGGTATGTGGCTGTTTCAGGGTATCCCAAAGAGGTGACCACCGATCTGATTACCGGGGTTGTGGTGCACAGCGATCTGGAACAAACGGGAAGTTTCTCTTGCAACGATCCACTGATCAACCAGCTTCAGCACAACATCATATGGGGTCAGAAAGGCAATTTCGTGGATGTACCCACCGACTGTCCGCAGCGCGACGAAAGGTTGGGCTGGACGGGCGATGCCCAGGTTTTTGCCCCTACTTCCTGTTTCAACATGCAGAGTGCGGCCTTCTGGACCAAGTGGCTGCGTGACCTTGCCGCCGACCAGCACGAAGACGGAGCGGTTCCCCATGTGATCCCCAACGTACTGGGCAGGGGCGGATCCACCGGTTGGGCCGACGCCGCAGTGATCGTCCCCTGGGTGCTTTATCAGTATTATGGCGATACCCGGGTTCTGGAAGAACAATATGTCAGCATGAAGCGGTGGGTTGAATTCATGCGCGTACAAGCCGGAGATTCCTTCCTCTTCAAACCAAAGGACCGTCAGTTTGGCGACTGGCTTGCCTTTGCCACCACCCGGTCGGATTATCCGGGCGCAACCACCGACAAAGATTTTCTTTCTCAGACTTATTTTTACCATTCCGTCAATCTGCTGAAACAGATTGCCTCCATCCTGGGAAAAACCGGAGATGCGGCGGAATACGATTCACTGAGAAAAAATATTGCCGAAGCCTTTAACCGCGAATATGTAACGCCTAACGGAAAACTTTCGTCCAATACCCAAACCGCCTATGTGAGGGCGCTGTCTTTCGGACTGCTTCCCCCGTCGCTTGAAAAATCTGCAGCCGCGCGGCTTGCCGCCGATGTAAACCAGTTCGGACATATCACCACCGGATTTCTGGGCACAGCCGACATCTGCCATGTCCTTACCCAATACGGCTATCTCGACGAAGCCTATAAACTGCTTTTCCGCAAGGAATACCCCTCTTGGCTGTACCCGGTCACCAAGGGTGCCACCACCATCTGGGAACGCTGGGACGGGATCAAAGCCGACGGATCGTTCCAGAGTGCAGGGATGAATTCGTTTAACCACTACGCATACGGTGCCGTGGGCGACTGGCTCTACAAAACCGTGGCGGGCATCAATTCCGCCCCGGATGCTCCCGGATACAAAAAAATTGTCATCAAGCCCCACCCGGGAGGAAAAATGAACGATGTGAAGGCAAGCCACGAATCGCCTTACGGGGCCATCGTGTCGGAATGGAAAATCCAGGACAACTCCCTGACCCTGACCGTGGAAATACCGGCTAACACTACCGCAGAGGTATACGTACCCTCCACCGGCAAGGAACTTGAAATCGACGGCCGTACGGCAGGCAATCCGGAGAGACTCTCACAGGATGGACTGAAATTCCACTTTCTGAAACAAAACGTCGGATCGGGACGATATGTGTTCAAATCGGCGTTTAATCCCGGAAAATAATCCTGTAAAGAGATGATGTCTGACACGGGGCAGCGGAATCCGGTGGTTCCCTGCCCCGTGTTGTGACAGTAAAAAGTTCAGCCGGAAAAAACTAAACCTATTGAAACAATTAAGATGGAAAAATCAGGTCGTTTTCAATCTCTCTTCACGCTATCGCTCATTCTGACCGCACTCTGTTTGTCCGGATGCGGATCTTCCTCACCTGTGGTCGGAGATCTTCGGGTCGAATATATAACCAATCCCTTGGGGATTGATGTCAGCCAGCCCCGCTTTTCCTGGCAAATTGAATCACAAAACCGGGGAACCATGCAGAATGCTTACCGGATTATTGTGGGGGAAAGTCTCAGGGAGGTTAAGGCCGGGAAGGGCACCCTCTGGGATACAGGTAAGCTTCAGGGTTCTGAAACCCTGAATCAGGAATACGGGGGATCACCGTTGAAAGACCACACCACCTACTACTGGCGTGCAGGAGTCTGGCTGGAAGACGGCAAAGAAGTGTGGAGCAATCCTGCCAGTTTCCAGACCGGGATATTCGACAATGCTGGCTGGCAGGCCAAATGGATCACCATTCCTGAGGAGATCGTTCACCAGAGCCCGCTTTTGCGCAAAGAATTCCCTGTTGCAGGGAAAATCAGACAAGCCGTGGCCTATGTGACAGCATCCGGTTTCTATGAGTTTTACCTTAACGGGCAGAAAGTGGGTGATCATGTGCTGGATCCGGGGGTAACCGATTACCGGAAGACCGTTCTCTATTCCACCTATGATGTAACTTCCCTGCTGAAAAAAGGGAAGAATGCCGCCGGGGCGATGCTTGGCAACGGAGCCTGGAATCTCCGGAAAACCGAAGGGCGATGGAGCTGGGGAAGCGGAGGATCCGCTTTCGGGAATCCCTGTTTCCTGATGCAGTTGGTAATTACCTATAAAGATGGCCGTCAGTCGGTGATTCTCTCTGATGGATCGTGGAAGAGTGCACCCGGTCCTGTCACTTTCAACAACCTATACGGCGGGGAGGATTATGATGCCCGCCTGGAACTCCCGGGATGGGCAGAAACAGGTTTTGATGAAAGCAACTGGAAACCGGTCGTGGAGGCAAAAGGCCCCGGTGGAAAACTGAAATCTCAGCTCATGCCCCCCATCAA
>CAYYJE010000056.1:0-3722 GCA_964472165.1 uncultured Prolixibacteraceae bacterium
GATATGGATTTGTTGTCAGCAACTGGATTGTTTCGATGATTGGGAAAATCGGAACTGGTTTACTGATGTTCGGAATCGGATTTCTGGTAGCCGGAGTTACTTTCAAAAACCTGGTGCCCTGGCTGATACGGAAACTGAAAGAACGGGAAGAGAGGGCCACTTCCATTCCTGAGGAACCTGAACCAGTTCGGAAAAACGGAAAACCCCGTTTCACTGAAGTGGAGGCGCCTATTGCCAAGGTGATTGATGAAGATGAAGCGGTTACCGCAATATTCGATCCTGATGCAGAGGCAATCCTACCCCATGACATCGGAATAGAGGTGGAAGTTCCTTCCGGAAACGGCAGCCTTCACCACCCGGAACCGCCGGTGGAGGAAACTGACGAAGATTTGCCACGTGAGGCCAACGGCGATGACGAAATCCTCCCCGAAGGCACGATGGAGAATTATGACCCCACCCTTGAATTGTCGGGGTACAAATTCCCTACCCTGGAACTGCTCGACGACCATAAACTCGGAAATGCCGAAGTAAGCAACGAAGAGCTGATCTCCAACAAGAACAAGATCGTGGAGACACTCCGGCAGTACAAGATCGAAATCACCAAAATCAGGGCGACCATTGGTCCAACCATCACACTCTACGAAATTGTTCCGGCTCCCGGCATCCGGATTGTGAAAATTAAAAACCTGGAAGACGACATAGCGTTGAGCCTCTCCGCACTGGGGATCCGGATTATCGCCCCGATTCCCGGAAGGGGTACCATCGGGATTGAGGTTCCTAACCAGAATCCGGAACTGGTCTCCATGAAATCGATCCTGGGATCCCGGAAATTCATCGAATCGACGGCAGAACTCCCGGTAGCGCTGGGTAAGACCATTTCGAACGAGACTTATATGTTCGACCTTACCAAGATGCCCCACATCCTGGTGGCAGGAGCTACCGGACAGGGAAAATCGGTTGGATTGAATGTCATCATTGCGTCACTGATTTACAAAAAACATCCTTCCGAACTGAAATTTGTGTTCGTCGACCCAAAAAAGGTGGAGCTGAACCTTTACTCGGTACTCGAAAAACATTACCTGGCCAAGCTTCCCAGCGAAGAAGAAGCCATTATCAACGACATCCAGAAGGTAAAGTATACCCTCAACTCCCTGAATTTGGAGATGGACCAGCGTTATGACCTGCTGAAGAAAGCCCATACCCGGAATATCAGGGAGTACAACGACAAATTCATCCAGCGCAGGCTGAATCCCGAAAAAGGACACCATTTCATGCCCTATATCGTGGTGATCATCGACGAATTTGCCGACCTGATCATGACCGCAGGCAAGGAGATTGAGCTGCCCATTGCCCGGATCGCCCAGTTGGCAAGGGCCGTGGGGATCCACATGATCATTGCCACCCAACGCCCGTCAACCAACATCATCACAGGAACCATCAAAGCCAATTTCCCGGCCCGGATTGCTTTCAAGGTCGCATCGATGATCGACTCCCGAACCATCCTGGATACGCCGGGCGCCAACCAGCTCATCGGAAAAGGCGACATGCTGATTTCGTCCGGGAGTACCATGACCCGCGTGCAGTGTGCCTTTATGGATACCCCCGAGGTGGAACGACTCTGCAAATACATCGGTGACCAGCGGGGATTCCTGACAGCCTTCCCGCTGCCTGAAGTGGAAGGGGATGATGAAGGCGGTCTCTCCGGACCTGACCTGTCAGAAAAAGATGAATTATTCGATGAATCGGCACGCCTGGTGGTGATGACCCAGATAGGCTCCACCTCCATGATACAGCGTAAACTCGCCATTGGATACAACCGGGCAGGCCGGATCATGGACCAGCTGGAAAAGGCAGGTATCGTGGGACAGAGCGAAGGCAGCAAGCCCCGCCAGGTCTTTATCCAGGACGAATACAGTTTGGAACAATTATTGCGTAACCTGAACTAAGGTCGAGGTCAAAAGCCCTCCCTGCAGTCGGGCAGGTCAAGGTTAAGGTTGAGGTCGAGGTTGAGGTCAAGATTAAGCGCGAAATCGATAGATCATCAAATCGCCAAATGGATTGAGGTTGAGGTTGAGGTTGAGATATGAATTGAATAGTTTTAAAGATCAGATATTCGAAGAAATGAAACAAATAATTATTGCTGCCCTTATATTCTGCACTTTCGGTGCAGCAGCCCAAAGCGATCCGAAAGCAAAGAGCCTTCTGGAAGAGACCAGCAAAAAGATGCAGTCCTTCCAGACCCTGTCGGCTACCTTCACCTTCACCATGGAAAATGTAAAAATGAAGATCAGTGAACAGAACAGCGGTTCGCTCCTGCTGAAAGGTGAGAAATACCAGGTGAAACTTCCCGATATGGGAATGCAGATTTTCTGCGACGGCAAAACAGTATGGAACCTGATGGAGGACGCAAACCAGGTCACCCTCAGCAATGCCGGAGAGGAAGGACAGGGAGTGATCGATCCCACCACCATTTTCAATGTTTACCAGGAAGGGTATAGTTACAGATTTGTGGAGGAGAAATCAACGGGAGGCAAAATGGTGGCTTATATTGACCTGATTCCTGAAAAGAATAATTCTGAGTTTACGAAGCTGACCGTGGGGATCGACAAGAGTGCCAAAGTGGTTCATTCCCTGGTTACACACGGGAAAGACGGAAATCTTTACGGGATTTATGTCACCAATCTGAAAACCAATCTGCCCATTGCCGAATCGGAATTCGTTTTCAGCAAAGCCAAACATCCGGGGATAGAGGAAGTGGATTTCCGGTAAAAAGGAAAATCTTTCACCGCCAGGGCGCTGAGACGCTTAAGTAACATTGCGACTTTGCGCCTCCACGATGAAAAAATTTCAGCCGCTTACACTTTGTCTATACCGAGTTTTTCAACGGTACTGATCTCAATAAAGCTGGCCCCGGCATCTTCCCCAAAACGCCCGCCCACATAAACGATCAAATCCTCATTGGCCAGGTCCCTGCTTTTTACCAGGGAATTGACAGCTGCCTTTTCAATCTTGAATTTATTTTTCCTGATTTCCAGGAATGAAGGAAAAACTCCATAAGAGAGCGCCATTTCCCTGACTACCCGCATGGAATGACATTTGGCAAATACCGGTTTATCGCTGCGGTAGGCAGAGAGGTAGCGGGATGTTCGTCCGGTAGTGGTGGTGGCCACAATGGCCTTTACAGGCAACTCCATCGAAGCCTTGATGGCAGAACCCGCAAAATAGGCCTGAATTTCATTTTCCACAGGAGGCAGGGTAATATCGGTCCGCTGCTCTTCCAGAGACTCCACTTCCTCGGCAATCCGCGACATCATCCTGATCGCCTCCACGGGATATTTTCCGTAGGCAGTCTCCCCGCTCAGCATCACCGCATCAGCACGGGAGTATACCGCATGGGCCACATCGTTGACTTCGGCACGGGTTGGCCGCGGATGTTCAATCATGCTGTGCAGCATCTGGGTAGCCACAATCACCGGCTTTTTCCGTTCAATTGCCTTACGGATCAACACCCGC
Organism: uncultured Prolixibacteraceae bacterium; assembly: GCA_964472165.1. GTDB lineage: Bacteria > Bacteroidota > Bacteroidia > Bacteroidales > Prolixibacteraceae > UBA1413. The sequence continues at coordinate 3,514 of CAYYJE010000056.1, forward strand.
TGGATGTTTGGGAGTTTTTCCACCGGCACTTCTATCCCCAGGTCACCGCGCGCTATCATAATCCCGTAGGCATGATCCAGAATCTCATCAATATTTCTGACCCCTTCGGCATTTTCGATTTTGGCAATGATTTTTATGGGACTTCCCAGTTCATCCAAAATTTTCTGAACCTCCAGCACATCGGTTTTGGTCCGTACAAAAGAGTGGGC
>CAYYJE010000056.1:3822-19251 GCA_964472165.1 uncultured Prolixibacteraceae bacterium
CCCCTGACTTCAAGCGGGACATCCACTCCGGCAGTCCGGATTTCAGGTCCTTTGGTGTCGATGAGAATGGCAATTTTATCCGAAACTGCCCGGATGTTGGCGATGGGTACCAGCGCAGATTCCGGAGTAATATGGGCAGTATTCAGCCGGGCTACGTTCATGCCTGATTCTGCCAGAATCCGGAGGAATTCCACATCACATTTCTGGTCAGAGATGGTGGCCACAATTTTTGTTAAATGCATAGATCTATCAGACTAAAAGATTTTAGAAAATAGATAAAAAGACTTAAGAATTAAGACTTAAGACTCAGAAAGTAGAGCAGTGCCAGCCGGTATGACTCCAGACCGAAACCCATGATAGAACCCCGGCATACCGGGCCGATCATGGAAACATGCCGGAAACTTTCGCGGGTCAGGATATTGGAAAGATGAACTTCGGCCACAGGAGTTGTAACCGCCGCAATTGCATCGCGGATGGCAACCGAAGTATGGGTATAAGCCCCTGCATTCAAAATGATCCCGTCCGCATCAAAACCATGCTCCTGGATTTTTGTCACGATCTCCCCTTCCACATTCGACTGGAAGTAAATCAGCTCATCTCCGGCAAATTCTGCCTTTAATTTTTGAAAATATTCTTCAAATGTTCTGTTTCCGTATACATTTGGCTCCCTGACTCCTAAAAGATTAAGATTGGGACCATTTATTATCACAATTTTCATGTAGTGTCATTAATTTTTCTTATCTTAATACAACTTTTTCAATTATGGTTTCGTAAAGAAAATGTATAGATCTTACATAAGACAAATTGACTATATTTGACTTCTGAATTGGGATTTAGAATGGGATCTTATATTTTTCATAGAACAAACGTAATAATTTAATGGTATGAAATGGTCAGAGTGCAAGAAGGGATACGAGAATTTTTTAAGACTCGAAAAATCGCTTTCACAAAACTCCGTGTCGGCATATGTAAACGACATCAACAAGTTAATCATTTTTTTGGATGAAGAGTACAAAAAATTATCTCCTGAAAAGGTAAAGCTGCCCCATTTGAGAAAATTTGTGGAATGGCTCAGCCAGAAGGGGGTAAGCCCCCGTACGCAGGCAAGAACGATCTCAGGAATTAAATCGTTTTACAAATACCTGCTGATTGAGGAAAAGATCATGAATGACCCTACCACATTGCTTGAATCGCCGAAGATAGGGAGGAAACTTCCCGACATTCTGTCGATGGAAGAAATCGATTTGCTGATCGATTCTGTGGACATTGCCAAACCAGAAGGACAGCGCAACAGGGCTATGCTGGAGACCTTATACAGTTGTGGACTCCGGGTTTCTGAACTTGTCAGTTTAAAAATCAGCAATCTCTATTTTGACGAAGGTTTCATCAAGGTGGAAGGAAAGGGGGACAAGGAAAGGCTTGTGCCAATCAGTAAAAGTGCAGTCACTGAAATCAACAAGTACACGGAGGAATACCGCAAAAACCTCAACATCAGCAAGGAGAGTGCCAACATCCTCTTTTTGAACCGCCGGGGGCAGAAACTGAGCAGGGTGATGGTTTTCACCATTATCAAGAATCTTTCCGAGAAAGTGGGACTGGGAAAGAAAATCAGTCCGCATACTTTCCGGCACTCCTTTGCCACCCACATGATCAATGGCGGTGCCGACCTTCGTGCCGTGCAGGAGATGCTCGGGCATGAATCAATCCTGACCACCGAAATTTATACCCATCTGGACAAAGATTACCTGAAAAGCACCATTCAGCAGTTCCATCCCCGTTCGTAACCTGGAACTTTCGGTCAAACCGGAATCTGTATTAATTTTAATTTAAACCGTTGCCAGAAGCGGCATGTTTAAGCCCCAAACCGGGGATATCGATTACTTTTGCCAGTGGCATTAAGTAATTCAGATATTTATTATTAACAGTAACAATTAATACAGATTTTCAATGACAAATCACAAGAAGCTTAAAGCATGGGTTCAGGAATGGGCGGAGTTGTGCCAGCCCGATCAGGTGTATTGGTGTAATGGTTCAGAAGAGGAAAACCAGCGTTTGCTCGAGGGTATGGTTGCCTCCGGGGCTGCTGTCAAACTCAACGAGGCTAAACGGCCGGGCAGCTATGCCTTCAATAGCGATCCGAGTGATGTGGCGCGTGTCGAAAACCGCACGTTTATCTGCACGAGCAGGAAGGATGATGCCGGTTCGTCGAACAACTGGATGGCACCTGCCGAAATGAAGGCTACCATGCGCGAATTATACAAGGGTTGCATGAGAGGGCGCACAATGTTCGTGATCCCCTTCAGCATGGGTCCGTTGGGTTCTGACATCGCCCACATCGGAGTGGAAATCACCGACTCGGCCTATGTGGTCGTCAACATGCGAATCATGACCCGCATGGGACAGGCAGTCCTTGATATTCTTGGTGAAGAAGGCCACTTTGTGCCTTGTATCCATTCAGTCGGAGCACCCCTGGAACCCGGACAGCAGGATGTGGCTTGGCCATGTGCCCCCATTGAACAGAAATTCATCTCCCACTTCCCCGAAACAGGTGAGATCTGGTCATACGGATCGGGATACGGCGGGAACGCCCTTCTCGGCAAAAAATGTTTTGCCCTGCGTATCGCATCCTATATGGCCAAAGAACAGGGATGGCTCGCAGAACATATGCTGATTCTGGGCATTACCAACCCTGAAGGAGAAAAGAAATATATCGCTGCCGCTTTCCCCAGTGCCTGCGGAAAGACAAACCTGGCCATGCTGATCCCCACCATTCCCGGATGGAAAGTGGAAACTGTGGGTGACGACATCGCCTGGATGAAATTTGGAAAAGACGGTAAACTTTACGCCATCAATCCTGAAAATGGCTTTTTCGGTGTGGCTCCGATGACTTCCATGGAGACCAATCCGAATGCCATGCTGAGCATGACGGAAAATTCCATTTTCACCAACGTGGGAGTAACCCCCGATGGCGATGTGTGGTGGGAAGGTATCGGCACTGAATGTCCGGCCGGCACCATCACCTGGAAAAATAAAGTATGGGAAAAAGGGAGCAGTGAGCCAGTGGCTCATCCCAACGCCCGTTTCACAGCCCCTGCCGGGCAGTGCCCCGCCATCGACGCCGATTGGGAAAACCCCGCAGGCGTCCCCATCAGCGCTTTCCTCTTCGGAGGCCGCAGACCATCCACAGTGCCACTGGTATTCCAGTCATTTAACTGGAACCACGGAGTATTTGTGGGATCGATCGTGGGATCGGAAGTGACCGCCGCAGCCATCGGACTCAAGGCAGGTGTTCGCCGCGACCCGTTTGCCATGTGGCCTTTCTGTGGCTACAACATGGCCGACTACTTCCAGCATTGGATCAACATGGGCAAAAATGCCCCTGTGAAGGAAAACCTGCCTAAAATATTCAATGTAAACTGGTTCCGGAAAGACGAAAACGGAAAATGGCTCTGGCCCGGGTATGGCGACAACATCCGCGTCCTGGAATGGATCTTCGACCGTTGCAACGAAAGCGTTGAAGGTGTCAACACGCCCATCGGTTTTGTTCCACGCAAAGAAGATATCGACCTGCAGGGACTGAATCAGGTAAAAGAGAACCTGGAAGAACTGCTGAAAGTCGATACCGGCAAATGGCTCGAAGAGTGTGAACTGATTGCCGAACATTATGGCAACTTCGGAGACCGGCTGCCAGAAGAACTAAAAGCAGAATTTGAGCTTCTCAAAGCGCGTTTGAAATAAGTATACTGCACGATAAAAAAAGCTTCCTTTACGGAGGCTTTTTTTTATCCTTTTACTGCACAATTTCTTCCAGTGCCGACCTGAGTGTCGGATACCGGAAGACAAATCCTTCCTCCACCATTCTTTCAGGGATCACAACCGGACTTTCCGTAACCAGCAAAGCTGCCTGACCAAACACCATCCTCAGAAAAAATTCAGGGACCGGAATTGCCGCCGGTCGGTGCAATACCGATCCGAGCTGTTGAGAAAACTGTTTCTGGGTTACCTGCTCAGGTGCCGCCAGGTTATAAATCCCCTGCACATCATTCTCTTTAAGGGCCCAAAGCATCGCGTCTGTGAGATCGTCGAGGTGAATGAAAGGAAATGGCTGGCTGCCCTTTCCAACCGGACCTCCCGCCCCAATCAGAAAGGGTATCCGCAGCATCCTGATCAGCCGTGAATTTCGATCCAGAACAAGGCTGATGCGAAAAACCACCCTTCTCACCCCGGGTGGCAACGGAACCGAAGCGGCTTCCCATGCTCTGGACACCTCTGCCGCAAAATGATCCGCAAAATCTTCGCTTTTTTCGGTATGTGTTGCTCCTGATCGATAAATCCCTATTGCGGATGCCGAAATAAACACTCCGGGTCGCAATGCCACAGGCAATCCGGCTACAGCCCTGACCAGATTCCGGGTGGTCACTGCCCTGCTTTCCAGGATTACCTTCCTGTTCTTCCTTGTCCACCGTTGTAAAACAGGTGCACCTGCCAGGTGAATTACGGCGTCACACCCCGACAACGCGGATGACAACCCGTTAATCTGATGGTTATACAAATCTCCCCGTGACAATCTGACCACCTCGTGATTATCTTTCAGCAGCTTAATTTCCAAAGCACTGCCAACCAAACCCCGGTACCCGGATAATGCGATTTTCATAACAGCATTGATTTATCTGATCCTTAACAAACAAACTTAATCATTTTATGAATCTGACATCAGGCTTTCCGTTAATATCAGGAGTTTATCCTTAAAAAACACGAAGCTTGGGATTTCAACCATTTTTTATACTTTCGGTGAAAATTAATGACCATAAAACCATGTACCGTATTTTATTAATGCTTCTTATTCCATTTTGTATGGCCTGCACCAATAATCCACAAAATGCAATTCCCATGAATTATTCTGCGAGTGATTTTCAGGATACCCTCAATGGAAAAACCACGGCGCTTTTTCTTCTGAAGAACAAAAACGGGATGACCGTCACGCTCACCAATTACGGCGCTAAAATAGTATCCATCTATGTTCCGGATAAAAACGAAGAGATGGCCGACGTGGTGTTGGGATTTCCTTCGCTGGGCGACTACCGGAAAAACGGAGCCAGCCACGGGGCAGTTGTGGGGCCTTTTGCCAACAGGATTGCCAGGGCACAATTCTCCATTGGCGACCAGAACTACCTGCTGCCTCAAAACAATGGCATCAACTCGATCCATTCAGGACCCGAAAGTTTCTACAGACAGGTGTGGGATGCTGTTCAAAATGAAAACAGTGTGGAAATGAACATCCGGAGTGAAGATGGACAATGGGGATTTCCGGGGAATAAAACGGTGAAAGTCCTTTATACACTCACCGAAGACAACAGCCTGAGAATCGACTATGAGGCGACCACCGACAAACCTACCCACTTCAATCTGACCAACCACAGCTATTTCAATCTCCGGGGTGAGGGCAACGGTGACATTCTGCAGCACAGGGTGGTGATCAATGCCAAAAGGGTTACTCCCGTCGACTCTATGATGATCCCCACCGGGGCTATCGACACCATCACCGGCACCGACCTTGATTTCTCCTCCCCAAGGAGCCTGGGTGAGCGGATCGACAATTCTCATCCCCAGTTACAGATTGCCAGGGGATACGACTTTAATTACATTCTCGACAAACCTGAAGGCGAGCTTGCCTTTGCTGCCGGAGCTTATGAACCGGAGAGCGGAAGGTATATGGAAGTATTTACCACAGAACCAGGCCTTCAGCTCTATACCGGGAATCACCTGAAAGGAACGGAAACCGGAAAAGGTGGAAATTTATATACCAGCCGTACAGGGGTATGCTTCGAAACCCAGCATTTTCCCGATTCACCCAATCAACCTCATTTCCCATCCACCCTCCTGGAACCCGGTAAGGTTCTCAAATCGACCACCATCTTTAAATTTTCAGTCAGGGAGGAATAAAGGGCATTCCCTCCTGCAGACAATAAATAGCTGTTTCGAAAGTTTCTGTTTATTAAAAAGAACATGTCTCTGTCTCTTCATTTTAATGTTGACAATGAGTGTGACAAAATCAGAAGCGTGGTTCCGGCAGGTTTTCAACAGTCAGTATGATCCCCTGCGAAACTATCTGTACTATTTGTCCGGCGACATACACTGGTCAGAGGACACTGTCCAGGAAGTTTTTCTCATGCTATGGAGAAAAAGGGAAGAGATTAAAGACGAGACACTTACTCCTTACCTTTTCAAGATCGGCCGTAATTTTTTCCTCAAAGAGAAACGGCACGAAAATGTCAGACTCAGATTTTTAAAAGAAGCCCTGTCGGGTGAAACAGTGGAAGCCATGCCCTCCTACAGCGAAAAAGATGATTTTGACAGGATGCTTGAATCGGCGATATCGGCACTACCGGAAAAATGCCGGAGTGTATTTCTCATGAGCCGGATGGATGGAATGAAAAACCGGAATATAGCCGAAAACCTGGGTATTTCGTTGAAAGCGGTGGAGAAACAAATTACACGGGCACTGAAAGAGCTGCGTACCAAACTGGAGGAAAAGTCATGAATCCCGGGAATGCGTTGGGGAGAGGCTTCGGAAGAAAATCCGGTCCATTTTCCGTTTATTGGCGGAGAATCCGGATCTTCCTGTCATTCTTGCTTCTTTTCTTTTTCATGACGGCGCTTCAGGGAATCGCACAGGAACATCCCATTACATATGCTGCACAGGAAAAACCCCTTGGAGAGGTACTGGAGGAGCTTTCGGCCCGGTACGGGGTAAAATTCGCCTATGATGCAGCGCTTTTCAGCCGGTACAAGGTTAGTTTTTCAGTCAAAAACAAATCTTTCGGGGAAGTGGCTGATATTCTGGGGCATAAATATCCGGTCCGGTTCCGGATTCTTGAAGGCACCTGGATTGTTACCCTGCAGCCGGAAACAGCCAGGGAGGCAGATGGTACTCCTTCCATTGCAGAGAAAAAGAGGTACATGGGCTTTGTCACCGACCGGCAAACCGGGGAACCACTGGCATACTGCAACGTCATTTTTCCGGATAATTCCGGAACCATCACCAATGCGTCGGGATATTTCTTTTATGAAACCTTTTCCCCTGAGCTTAAATTCCATATCACCCACCTCGGGTACGAAAGAATGGATACTGCGATCGCGCACTCCGGAACCACACCTGTCGTGATCAGGCTGAAACCTTTTTCCATGCTGGTAAAAGAGGTCAGTGTGGTTCGGAAAGAGAAAAACATGCTGGAGTTGGGAGAACACTCCGACCGGGTGGGATTCAATCCAGCCCAGTCGTCCAGTTTGCCGCGACTCGCCAATGACGACCTGGCCAATATGCTGACCCTGATTCCGGGTGTAAATCTGCTGGGGGGCACTGCAGGAGGTTTATCAATCAGGGGAAGCAATCCCTCTGAAAACCTCATCCTTCTCGATGGGATACCATTGCTGGAAACAGGACATCTGTTTGGAAATCTGAGTATATTGAACTCCGGGTATATCCGGCAGGCTTTTGTCTCGAGGGGAGGATTTGATGCCCGTTTCGGGGACAGGGCATCGGGACTGATTGAATTAACCGGTAAGACAGGATCCAGAACAAATCCCTCAATGGAAGTCTCTGCGAATTTGCTCAACGGCAATCTCATGGCCAGTATTCCTGCAGGACGTAAGTTTTCCGTCACGGGCGCCTGGCGACGTTCCTTTACCGACCAGTGGAAGAACTATCTTTTCATGAGGCTGATGGAAGATACCAGACTTACCGGGATCCACGATCCCGAAACGAATGTCGTACCAGAAATCCGCTACGGGGACATCAACCTGAAGGCCAGTTATCACCCGTCACCCGGGCTGGAGGTCACCCTCAGCATGTTAAAAAGTGAGGACCAGCAAATGCTGGATTACCAGATAGGTAACAATCCCGTACTATACCGGAACGAATGGATCAGGGAGGGCACCCTGGGATTCAGCGGAAATGCAACATTTCAGTCAGCCGGATGGCATCACTCCTTTTCAGCGGGATACAATGCGCTGGAACATTCCGGGGAAAAGGAATCAGGAGAAGAGTATCTTCCTGACACAGAGATACCGGAGAACAGCAAGGGAAATTCAAAAAAGCCCAAAAAAATCAAAAAGGTAAATCCCAACCGTGAAAAATATGAGTTTGACAGCGACAGCAACCTGATAAGCGAATTGAGGGCATCCTGGAAAAGCGAATTAAGGGAGGGCATTTTCACCCATCAGTTTGGTGCCGGTTATGAACGGAATTATTTTAGCTACAGTTACCGGAATGAGATTTCAACTTCAAAGATCCCTGTTGATTCCCTGAAAAAATCAGCGAGCCAGGATATCGGGCACTTGTTCATCCAGCAGGTTATCGAACCCGCCGGTTTCATACGCCTGAGGTGGGGGCTCCGGACCAACTACAGCGGATACACCCGCAGGTTTTACTTCCAGCCCAGGTTTGGCATGGAAGTAAAACCGTCAGAATCCGCCAAAATTTACTACAATGCAGGATTATACAAACAATTTATTTCCCGGATTCCCCGGATCGATCCCAACAACCGGATTGACCTGATCTGGTTTTTACCTGACCCGGAAGGAAACGGACTGCTCAGGTCGTCGCACCACATTGCCGGATTTCAATGGGAGAAGGGAGGGTTCCTCCTAAATGGAGAGTTGTACCACAAGAATACTGCCGGGAAACAATGGCTCCGGACCGAATATTACAAAAAAGGGAACGAGAACCGGATACGATATACCCCTCTTGGTGCGGCAGAACTTAACCGGGGATTGGATCTTTTCCTGCAATACAGGCACAGCAGATGGGATCACCAAATTGCCTGGACGCTGTCAAGGAGCGACGAGCGGGTGGATAGTCTCAACCAGGGAGCATATTTCCCCGCCTTGAACGACCATCGTCACACGCTCCGGCTTACGGAAATATTCTCTCTGAAGGGCTGGACACTTTCTGCGAACTGGCTTTACAGGAGCGGACAGTCCACTTTAATGCCCGAATCGGATCAATCCACCCTGGTGATGGGTAGCCTGCCCTATTTTTCGCAACTGGACGCAGGAATTGCCAAAACAGCCAGATTCCGGCACCTCAGTGTCACCGCCACCGTTTCATTCCTGAACATCCTGGACCGGGTAAACGTGGTCCAGGTTGACAATCTTCAGCTCTCCTCAGCTTCCGGAAGTATCCCTGTACAATCCAACATCAGCACCATCTCATTTACACCTGTCTTTTCCCTGAAATGCCAGGTATTTTGAAATCCGGCGTTTCTTTTAAAAAAATGCCAGCTGAGGTAGGGTAAAACCAGGATTGGGGATATATATCACAAAGAACAAGTAAGAAATTCAGGAGCTGTATTTTTTCTCCCATGAAAGTTTCAGTGAAATATCAGTCAATCAATCAACGGGTCAATCAATCAATCCGGCATTACCGCGTTCCTTCTGTAGTGGAGAAAGAAGCAGCCCTGAATTTTCTTTTAGAAAAAGTCAACCAACCTTCAGAGACCAAAACCAGGAAACTCGCTTTGCCGGGTTGGTTGCGGATTTCCGTGGCTGCAGCAGCCGTTATAACCGTGGCATTCCTGGTATACCGCAATGTATCGACCCATACTTTCGTCAACGAAGAGAGCCATTCGGTCTCTATGCTGCTGCCCGATTACTCCAGGGTCGTACTCCCTCAGGGGAGCAGTATCAGTTATTCCCGCCATTTTGAAAACAGAAAAGTCGACCTGGAAGGGGAAGGCTATTTTGAAGTCCGGGAAGGGAACACTTTCAGTGTAGTAACCCGGAAAGGGCGTATTGAAGTGTTAGGGACGCGCTTTAAAGTCCACGGAATGAAGGAGGGATTGGAGGTGATCTGCTACCAGGGGAAAGTGAAAGCAGAATTCGGAAAAAATGAACAAATGGTAGAGGCTGGTTCCGGAGTTCTTTATCAAAACAACACGGTTCCTGAAGAGATCGTGGTTCCGGAATCCTATCCCGGGTTTGCCAGTTTCAGGAAAGATTACCACAACGCTCCCTTAGAATCGGTTATCCGTGACATCGCATCTTTTTTTGGCATCCGGATTTCAATGGAGGCAGGCAAAGAGCGGTTCTTCTCCGGTTCTATTGACACAGCCAACCCTGAAACCGTGCTGGAAATTGTGACAGGATCCTTGCAACTCAACTATGAATTTAATGGGGATTCTCTGGTTCGTATTTTTTAAACGATCAAATAATTGATTCATTATGAAAGCATTAAGATTCATTTTTAAACTGGCCCCTCTCCTGTTGTGGGTGGGATTAATCTATTCTTGCGATGTGAACAGGCAAAATGACCTGGAACCATCGCCGGGTACCGGCAAAGTGGTGATCTCCATTACCGATGCGCCATTTCCTGCCGACCTTGTGGACGAAGTGAAGGTAACCATTGACAGGGTCGAGCTCAGAATTGCCGGCGGTGGATGCACGACGGAAAATGGTGATGCGGTGGGTGAAGAGAATGACAAGGACAAAGTTAAAGACACGGACAAAGACAAAGACAAAAAGAAGGGATTTGACTATTCTGATTTTGACTGTGACAGCGGTTTTGTGGTAATCTCAAAAAAGAGCAAAACCATTGATCTCCTGAAACTTCAGAACGGCATTTCAGAAATACTCGCGGAAGATACAATACCGGTAGGGGTATACGACATGATCAGGCTTCATGTGGTGGATGCCACCATCGTCATTGAAGGCAACTCCTCCTTCCCTCTTAAAATCCCCTCCGGTACTTCCAGCGGATTAAAAATTAAACTGGACACCCTTCTGACGGTAACGGAAGAGGGAGTTTCCGAAGTGCTGGTCGATTTTGATCTGAGCCGTTCTTTTATTGTCAAGGGAAATCCCCACAACAAAAAGGGAATTACCGGATTCATGTTTAAACCGGTCATCAGGGCTGTGAACAAGAGCCTGTCGGGATCCATTTATGGCAAGGTGGTGGAAGGTGATACCACTGCTGTTCCCCAGGTGCTGGTAACCATCCTGCAGGGTGATTCCACGCTTGCCACTAGCCTCACCAACAACAGGGGAATGTATGAAGTGACCGGAATTCCAACCGGCAGTTATAATTTGAAAGCGGAAAAGGAAGGTTTCCAGACCGCCACCCTCAACAATGTGAAAGTAAACAAGCAATCAAGAGTCCGTAAAGACATCAGGCTGGTCAGACAACCATAGGGGAAGTTCCCCCTTTTATCCAAAAAGTGCTGCATCCGTGCGGCACTTTTTTTTGCAGAAATTCCGGATTTTTCTGCAACTTGCGATGGTGTTTCAATTTCCCCGTGAATCTGGCGCAATAATTGACGTGCCTTATTCAGGAAAATTAAGAAGGGTGATTTGCACCGTTTACTGATAGAAGATGACAAAAAGAGTGATACGTTACCTCGTGTTGATCCCGGCGATTGTTTTCCGGTTTTATGCCGGTGCAGAGGGCCAGTCATCCCGGGACAACAGTTTCACCTGGGGAAACGTAACCTATCTGAATATTGCGGTCGGGGAGAAAATCATTTTCGGGGAAAGTGAGATTGAATTACTCGCGGTAAAGAATCATTTCAACCACCTCAGGGTGGACCACGACACCTCCTGGTTAAAGGTAAGTTACCGCACACCGGCTTCGGTGGTCGGAAATCTGGTGATTTTTGTAGCCGACAACCGGAACGTGGCAGCACTTGATGCTGACATTTCCGCACACGGTTTGCTGCACAAAGATGCCCTGATTGCAGTATGCCCGCTTGTCAGTCCGCTTGCCGACAACTGGACTTTTTCATTCCCTGTATCATTTACAGGCGGATACGTCTGGAAGAGTGAAGAAGACAGTTACATGTTCTCGTACCAGGGCGCAGGGTCTGCAAAACCCGGGAGGTATCCCCTTTTCCCCGGTATTGGTCTGGATATGGTGAATGCACGGATTTCAGAAAAACATACCATACTGGCTGTGGAATCAGGCAGGGTTGCCTGGGTTGACCGGAGTCGCGACAACAAGGGACAACCCAAAGCTTCCCTGTGTATCGAAAGCAGAAGCTCCCCGGGGATCTATTACCTATACCACAATCTGTATGAAAAAAGCATTGCTGTCGCAAAAAACGAGAAAGTAGAAAAAGGGGATCCCCTGGGTCATATCTGGGGCGATGGCAATTGGGAATATCTCCGGCTGGTGGTAGTAAAATCCGATACGCTCCCCCTTCCGGGAACCAGAACCGGGAATCTTGTCAATTTCTTTCCCCAGTTGCTGGAGTTGTATTATGGCAGACAACCCAATTCCGCCACAATCTTCACAAAAGGAAAAATATCGTTCGGGAAACCCACCGGACAAAGGGGAAATGTCAAGAATGCCTCTGCCTTTGAGGATTATTTGGGCACAGGCTGGGAATTGGGCAAATGGAATACCGCCGACAAGGTGGAGTGGGTTTCAACGCGCCAGAACGGAAATGTCCGCCTTTCCGGCAATTTGTTTGTTGGCCAGCCGGCACACTGCTCCAATCCGCACAACTGGTACGATTACTCCATTAATGTAAAAAATGGCATCTACAGGATCAGGGCGCTGGTGGGAGATATGCAGATGAACTCCTGGCAAAAAGTTGAATTTGAAGGAGTTATTGCAGGAATTTACGACCTCGAACCCGGTCAATTCACCTGGACCTCGGAAAAAATCGTCAGGGTAACCGACGGAAAGCTGACCACAAGGATAGTTTTGGATCAGGAGGGCCGGGTTTCGGGCATCAGTGAAATTGTGTTTCAGCAGGCTTCCCTGTAATCCCCGGATTCTGTTTGCTGATCTCATATGCCATGAGGGCACTGCCATGTCTGACAAGGAGCATTCCCTGGCTGATCACGGGGTGAGCCCAGTGGTGTGCCGTTCCCGGGGGGATTCTGAAACGGCTGATGACCCTGAATTTTTCAGGGGTTGCCTCCACCAGCGCCAATTCCCCATCCCTCTCGGTATAGCAGTAGTAAAGGCCGTCGGCATAAATGACCACCCCACCCCCCATTTCTGTGGAGGTATATCTCACCTTTCCGGTCGCCCTGTCGATACAGAACCATTTCGACTGGAGGTAAGCCGACATATAGATGGAGCTGTCATTCAGTATTGCACCGCCTGACAGGTTTATGATGGCCTTGTTGCGCCACAATACCCTGACAGAATCTCCCTCCGGGGAAAGCCTGAGCATCACCAGCCCCGAGCTGTCCTTCCGCGAAGTACTCGACACCAGGATATCCCCGTCATGGTAAAGGGGCGTATTGGCGTGTATCTTGTTATCCTGAAACTGGTGCATTTTCCAGAGCACTTCCCCGTTGAGGGCATCCAGACCCACTATCGAGGAAGCGGTAAGGTTGACGATCATCGGTCGGCCATGGTGACGAAAAATGACCGGGGAGGAATAAGTGGCCTGCTCCCCTGAACCTGGTGACGACCAGATGATTTCACCCGTAAACCGGTTAAGGGCAACCAGGTTATGGTTCTTCCCTCCGGGCGTACAGTAGAGACGATCGCCGTCAACAAGCAGCGATTCCGAAAATCCAAACTGGACAGAGTCGGCCTGCAAATCCCTGAAAAAATCGACACTCCACACCTGCTCCCCGGTTTGGGAATTCAGACAGTAAACCTTCCCGTTGCCGCTTTCGATGTAAAGAAGTTCTCCGGCAACTGTGGGTGTGGACCTGGCACCTGCGAACAAATCGGTAAAGTCACCCCCGTACTCTTTTGACCACAGCAACTTTCCTTTCAGGTTAAGGACACTGAGTCTGCCCACCCCTCCCAGGGTATCGGGAATCCCTGTGACATATATTTTATCTCCGGCAACCACCGGACTTGCCATTCCTGCACCCAGCCCTTCGTATGACCAGCGCATGCAGGGCCCTTCAACAGGCCATTCCCTGAGCAGCGAAGTGTCAGGATACTTTCCGTCACGCCCGGGTCCCCGCCATTGGGAAACCTCCTGTGCCATAGCCCGGATAGAAATAAACAGCACCAGCAGCAGGAGAGTCGCCTGGAATCTCAAGGTATTCATCATAAACATTTTTAAGGTTTAATCCTATTAGTCATCAGCACCCTCCCTGATTATTACAGCAAGCGCAATAAAAATCAGCGATGTTCCTCCGGAGGTTGCAATTTACTCCGAAATCAGAAAAAAGCCCTTTTCAACTCTTCAATTTCTTCATTCCCGATAGGAAAGAAGTCGCCGATGGCTTTGCCCATACAAAGTGACTTGGCGGAGAATTCAGCCACTTCAAGCCGGTCGAAGGCCTGAAGGAGAGTTTTCCCGGTGACAATGACCGCATCGTTATTCACAAGCACGGCAGCTACTTTCCCCGATATCAGTTCTGGAATGTCCGGCCTTCCGGCAAATTGAGATCCGAAGGGAAGGTTTGGCATATCCTGGAGGAAAATCCAGCTTTCTGGGATTGTTTTGACATCCATGTGCACATGGGTGGCGCCGAAAGCCATCAGGTAAGGGGGCTGCGTGGTGATGATGGCGTTCACATGAGGGTTTTTTCGGTAGATCTCCAGGTGAAGCCAGGTTGCCCTGCTGGGCAATTTACCTGGTTCTCCCCTTCCATCCCTGATCTGCACCACGTCGTCGAGCCCGATATTCCAACGGGTCACATTGGTCTTTGTGATCAGGAAGTCATTTCCCCTCCAGCGTACCGAGGCTGTACCATAAGTACTCATCATCAGTCCCTGGTCGCAGGCCCGGCGTACCATCCTGACTATCTCCGTTCTGATTTCCTTTTCATCAGAAGCCGCGATTACCTCATCCAATGGAGGAATATGATGTGACATTTGCTGATCAAATGCTTCCATCTGTGCGTCATCCAGAAACCTGGGCTCTCCAAGCGCCCGGGAGTTGATAAGGGTTCTTCCGCAGAACTCCATGGCTTCAAACCTTTCATAGGCATCAATGAGATTCACACCTCCCACTACGGTACCATGGTTTTCCATGATCACTGAATTAAAGCCCCTGTTGAACTCACGGGCAATGGCATCTCCCAGTTTCTGGCTTCCCGGAAGATAATAAGGGGCAAAACCAATGGGACCGCATACCATCCGGGCCTGGGGAATAATCCGGGTATCAGGAACCTTGCGGACAATGCTGAACGAAACCAGCGCAGGCGGATGCGCATGTACGATGGCCTTTATATCGGGCCTCACCTCGTAGATTGACTTGTGAAAAGGGAGCTCGGACGATGGTTTATGGGGACCTTCGATTCTTCCGTCGGGATGAAGACACATAATATCACGGGGTGACAGTGATCCCTTGTCCACTCCCGTAGGGGTAATCCATATCTTCCCTTCTTCGTCAATGATAGAGAGGTTTCCACCCGAAGTGGTGGTCAGTCCGTTTTTGTAAATCCGTGTAATGACCAGGATGATCTGGTCGCGCGGATGCATAAGGTTAAAATTGCTGCTTTCCATATACT
>CAYYJE010000057.1:0-19150 GCA_964472165.1 uncultured Prolixibacteraceae bacterium
CACCGTTTTTCATGAAATAATTGATTTCCAATATTTCAGGATCATATTTGCTCCATAGCCCGTTACTCCCTCTGAAGGGGGGTATTCCGCTTTCCACACTGATCCCGGCCCCTGTAAAGGCAATGGTATGCGCCGAGTTTTTGATTTTTTCTGCTGCCAGAGCCAGATTTTCATTCATAATTTTACAATTCTCAAGAAACAAATATAGGAATATTTCGGTTTGTGAATGAGTCTGACTGTGCCGGCAGCTACTTGAAGATCCGGATTGGTTATTACCTTTGTCCAAAAAGTTTCAGTGATGATTGATTCTTCCACCATCTGTGCCATTTCAACGCCTCCGGGAACCGGGGGAATCGCGGTGATACGGCTCTCCGGTGAGTCGGCGGTGCGTTTTGCCGATGCCATTTTCCGGTTCGCCAGGCCGGGAACTACCCTTTCAGAAAAACCGGGCGGCACTTTCCATGTTGGAGTTCTGTGCGACGGGAGAGAAGATATTGATGAGGTTGTTGTAGCTGTTTTCAGGGCCCCTCACAGTTATACCGGCGAGGATGTGATTGAAATTTCCTGTCACGGGTCGAATTACATTCAACAAAAAATTTTGCAGCTGCTGGTCACTAAGGGAGCCCGTCTGGCCAATCCAGGGGAATTTACCCAGCGGGCTTTCCTGAACGGTAAAATGGATCTCAGCCAGGCAGAAGCCGTGGCCGATCTTATTGCATCCTCCAATGCCGCTTCCCACAAAATTGCACTTCAGCAAATGCGGGGTGGGTATTCCGAAGAAATCCGGAGGTTGCGGCAGCAATTGCTGAAATTCACCGCATTGATTGAACTCGAACTTGATTTCAGTGAGGAGGATGTGGAGTTTGCAGACAGGACAGCCTTTAAAAACCTGAACAGGGAGATTGAAACCCTCACCAAAAAGTTAATGGACTCTTTCAGACTTGGAAATGCCATCAAGAACGGAATACCGGTTGCCATTATCGGGGAGACCAACGTGGGGAAAAGTACCCTGCTCAACGCCCTTCTGAACGAAGAAAAGGCAATTGTATCCGACATCCACGGGACTACACGCGACGTAATCGAAGATGTGGTAAATATTCACGGAACTGCTTTCCGTTTCTTTGATACGGCAGGGATCAGGGATACTACCGACCAGATCGAGACCCTGGGCATTGAGCGGACCTTCAGCAAGTTGAAACAGGCAGAAATTGTGATGCTGGTGCTCGATGTGTCAGATCCCTCTCCTACTCTTCCAACCATCATTGAAACCATCAGGGGATATCTCGAAGACCAGCATCTGATCATCGTGGCCAATAAAGCAGACAAACAACTTCCGGCGACAACGGCTTTGTTGAAATCGCTGCCCCTGAAAGCCAATGAAGATCTGGTGTTTATTTCAGCCAAAGGGAGGGAGAATCTGAATGAACTGATTGAAGTGATGCAGGAAACCCTTTCATTCAGGAACGGCACCCCCAATGACATCATTGTTTCCAATGTCAGGCATTTTGAAGCCCTCACGCATGCCCATGCGGCAATTCTCCGTGTCATGGAAGGATTGGAGAACCGGATTTCCGGTGAATTACTGGCTCAGGATATCCGCGAATCCCTGTTTTATCTTGGGAGCATTATTGGGGAAGTCACGGAAGACGAAGTGCTGGGGTACATTTTCAAAAATTTCTGCATCGGAAAATAGTCCCGGCTGATCACCCAAAAAAAAACCGGAGCGTTCTGGTGAAAATCCACCAGCACCCTCCGGTTATGAATCCGGTACAATTTCATTTTTGATAAATAATACTTTTATAAAAAGAAACAAGTGTTAAATTTGTCGCTTCATGTTATGAGGGACTGTAATGCCTCCCTGTCCGGATCAGCCAGTTGAGGCATTAGCCACAAGTCCGGATTCCGGCGCCAGTTTTCATGAGCAGAGAATGAAGGCCACAATTTATGCCTGTTATAAAATGGATATAATCGTGGTCAGTTTTTTATAAGAATTTTATTTTGACAGATGAGAAAATTGAGGATTATTTTAGCAACTGCCATTTTTATGGTTACAACAGCCGGAGTATCAACCGGACAACCCTATCCTGTTAAAGCAGCAGTCAATTTCACCCAGTTTGATGTGAAATCGGGAAAAACCGGAATGGGGGTCTCCGTATCGGTTAGCCGTTTCTATTTTGACATTGCATCTAATTTTGCCACAGGAGACGGGATAATGAGAGAACGCAGCAGGGAGGATACCTACCAGTTGGAAAAAATGAGAATTGGAATCATCAATGCCGGATATGTCATCCCGATCAATCGGTTCTACCTCATCCCGAAGGTGGGGATTGCCTGGTCGTTCGACATTCTTCAAAACAGATTTCCTGAGCCCTCTTATTATTTGTACAATGAAAATGACCACTTTAACTTCGGCATAATGGCCGGGTATCATCTTAATGAAAGATTTTCGGTAAAAGTAGGTGCGGGTTCCTTCGAACGTTTTAATTTTGGTATTCAGTACTATATTGGGGACTTCTGACCATTATCCCTTGTTGAAACGTTTTGAGTGGAGATATCCCGGGGTCACGTCAGAGGATCCCGGATTTTATGTTTCAATTAAAACCAACAACTATGAACCCTGTACAAAGGCTTCGTAACATTCTCCACTATTTTGACATGGAATCTGAGTTGGAAAACAAGGATATCGTCCATGAAGAAATTGTGAAGGGGATTGTTTTCAAGGGTACCAATCTCTGGATTCTCGGATTTGCCATAATTGTGGCCTCTGTCGGCCTCAACATGAATTCCACGGCTGTGATTATCGGCGCCATGTTGATTTCTCCGCTGATGGGCCCCATCAACGGCATGGGTTACAGCATCGCCACCTATAATTTTGAGCTTTTCAAACAGTCGCTCAAGAATTTCACTTTTGCAGTAGGTACCAGTTTGGTCGCCTCCACGACCTATTTCGCTTTGAGCCCCATTTCAACAGCTCATTCCGAATTGCTTGCCCGCACCAGTCCTTCGATTTATGATGTGATGATCGCCCTGTTTGGCGGCCTGGCTGGAATTGTGGCCATCAGCAGTAAACAGAAAGGGAACGTGATCCCCGGTGTGGCCATCGCTACCGCCCTCATGCCTCCCCTCTGCACCGCAGGGTATGGACTGGCTACCGCCCAGTTCGACTTTTTCTTCGGAGCCATCTACCTCTTTACCATCAACACCGTTTTCATTGCCCTGGCTTCCGTAGCCGTCTCCCAGTTCCTCAAATTCCCGATCCGGACACTCATCAGTTCCGGACAGAAAAAAAGAATCAACCAAATGATTTCGTTTGTCATTGCTATTGTGCTGGTTCCCAGTATTTATTTCGGGTATGGATTGGTTCAGAAAGAGAGATTTTCCGAGAATGCAGGAAAATATATCGACAATATCAGCATGTATGAAGGCAATTACCTGCTGACTCATACCATCAAACCTGAAAAGCGGGAGATCATCCTGGTCTACGGTGGAATGGATCTCACGGAGCAACAAAAGGCTGCCATCATTAATAAAAGTGGTGACTTTAATCTGAAAAAGGCTGTTGTAACAGTCAAGCAGGGATTGTCGTTCGAGAATTACAGCGACAAAAACCATGAAGTTTTAAAACTCAGGGAAGAACTCACTATCCTTAACGAGGCGCTGAAAGAGAAGGAACAGCAGATCGACAGCATCCGGAGCAAGAGTGAATTCGGGAAAAAGCTGCTTGCTGAAGCCCGGATACTTTTTCCCAGGGTTATAGGATGCACATTTGCAGAATCGGTTCAATATAAAGATGAAAAAGGAGTACTTCCCGGCAAAACCACTGTTGTGATACTTTCCCTGGAGGGCAAGTCCCTCCCGCCTGCCGAGGAAGAAAAGATCCGCGATTGGGTAAAAGTGAGGATTAATGAACCCCTTGCCAGAATAATATTTGAGTAATTTCAGTTCCGTCAACTAATTGAAAGCTTGAAGGTCAAACCCAGCACAGAAAGCGTGGTCCGCATAACCGGTCACCCTTTCAGACGCAATCACCATTTCACAGGCTCTTTTCCGTGAGCCGCCAAATATTCGTTCGTTTTGCTGAAGTGGCGGTTCCCGAAAAAGCCGCGGTAAGCCGATAAAGGGGACGGATGTACCGAGGAAAGAACCAGATGACGCGAGGTATCGATGAATTTCCCCTTTTGCTGGGCATAGCTCCCCCATAGCATGAACACCAGGTTTTCCTTCTTCTCTGCCAGAAGATGGATCACCCTGTCGGTAAACTGCTCCCACCCCTTGTTCTGGTGGGATCCTGCCTGAGCGGCCCTGACGGTAAGTGTGGCATTCAGCAGGAAAACACCCTGACGGGCCCACCGTTCCAGGTTGCCGCTGCGGGGCACCGACCCTCCCACATCACTGGTGATTTCGGTAAGGATATTCTGGAGCGAGGGGGGAAATGCGACTCCATCGGGAACAGAGAAGCAGAGGCCATGAGCCTGTCCTGGACCGTGGTAAGGATCCTGGCCCAGGATCACCACCTTTACGAGATCGACCGGGCATTGGTTAAAAGCATTGAAAATCAGCTTCCCGGGGGGATAAATCTTGTGTTGTGCATACTCATCCCTGATGAACCTGGTCAACCCTTCAAAATAAGGTTTTTCAAACTCGCCGGCCAGCAGTTGCTTCCACGACGCCTCAATTTTTACTTCCATCTCCAATGTACTGATCCTGACTCCTCTCTTTTTCTGCGATCATTGGGCCACGCTGAAGGCCCCGTTGATGACCACCTGATCGGTATAGGAGAGCACTCCTGCCGGGGTGATCTCCACCATTTCCCGGTTCCTCTTGCCAGTGGTCACCTGCACCTTTTTGAGCTGCCAGGGCTCCTGCTGCGGATTCTTTTTAACCAGGATAAACTCCCCGTGTTCCCCGGAAATGAGGGCTGCCAGCGGAAGGGCCATGGCTGTATCGGAACCGGTGACAATTTCAGCTTTTACAAACATCCCCGGAAGAAATGGAGATGGAATTGCAGGGGTAAAGAGGACATGCACATTCACCGTTCTCTTTTCATCGAGCGATTTCCCGGTTTTGGTGACCTTACCCTCCATGATTTCTCCGGAAACATCGGGAATGGTGAACCGCACCTGCTGTCCTTCACGCACTCCCCGGATGTCCTTTTCGAAAACCTGCAGACTGATCATCAGGGGGGAAGTCTCCACGATCTCCAGCACAGGAGTTTCGGGCGACACGTGGACCCCGTTGCTGACCTCCACCCTGGTCACAAATCCGCTGATGGGTGATACGGAAGGTACCGATGTCACCATCC
Source organism: uncultured Prolixibacteraceae bacterium (assembly GCA_964472165.1). Lineage (GTDB taxonomy): Bacteria > Bacteroidota > Bacteroidia > Bacteroidales > Prolixibacteraceae > UBA1413. The sequence goes on from CAYYJE010000057.1 coordinate 5,303, forward strand.
GGCCTTCGGGCAAAGCCTCTTTCTGAATGTGCAGCATGGTGAGCCTGGCCTCCAGGGAGCTGACACGTGCCCGGGTAATCAGGTATTCGCTTTCGGCCTTCAGAAAGGTCTTCCTGGCCGTTACATTCTCATCTGCCAGAAGCTTCTGGCGCTCATATTCGTCTTTCTGAAATTCCAGCAAAGCTTTGGATGTCAGGTAGTCTTCCTGGTATTGCAGCAATTCCTGGCTTTCGATGCGAAAAAGTGTCTGTCCCCTGCTTACCCGGTCTCCCGGCAAAAGGTTCAGATCGCGGATTACCCCACTGGTAATGGCATGCACTGAAGCCATGTTGCGGGGTAGCGCTTCGAGGTAACCACTGGCCTCTACCGTGGAAGAAAACTGGTAACTGACCGGATGTCCCAGCACAAGTTCATTCGCTTTCACCTGCTCAGCCGTCATTTCCAGCATCCCCGGCTCAACATCCGGAGCCTCCTTTGTCTGATCCCCTCCTTTACCGGACTGACAACCCGCCACGACGTATGTCAGGAGCAGAATCAACCCCCACGATCCCGCGAGCGCCAGGAATCTTCTTTGTGAAGCTTTCATAACATTAACTTTATTTATGATGTTCGTTGTCATGTATTTATAATTACAATGATTTATTCATTTTCTTCGTTTGATCCGCTGTTTCACTCCGTTTTATGCGGATTCAGGGATTCAGGTAATTGAGTTCATAGACCGTTTGATTGTACCGGACAAGTTTGTCGAGATAGCTGTTTTCCATGTTAACGGCACTCTCCAGAGTGAAGATGTATTGGTAAAAGTCGATTTCCCCGTTTCTGAGACTGAGGGTGGCTGACTTCTTCAATTCCGCAACAAGGTTTTCCCCCTTTTCTTTATACTGATCGAGGTAACTCCTCAGCAGTTTGAGTTCCTGTTGCAGCCGTTCCCTTTGGGTTTGCGCAGCGAGCAGCCTGCTCTTCTTTTCAAGTTCGATAAGTTCCTGCCCTACTGCGGCACTTCTGATCTTTGCTTTTTGTTCGCCAAACCAGAGAGGAAGGGCCAGTCCTGCGGTGAATCCCCTGTAGATCTCCGATCCGGGAGCGCTGTTGGTTCCCTGGAAATACTCTAATTCGATGTCGGGCAGGAGGTTATTCCTTTCCAGTTGAAGCAGGGCTTGTGCACTCTCCCCTGCCAGGTCGTAAAGTTTTTGTTCAGGAAAACCGGCCGGGAAAGAGGGGGAGACTCCTGCAGGAGCCGGAATTCCTGTGGGGAAGGTGAGGTTAGGGTGAGAATTCAGGAGCAGCAAGAGTTCGCCCGTAACAGTGCGGAGGTTGTTTTCAGCCTCTGCAAGAGCCTGGCGGGCTTGCTGCTGCCTGCTGTCGGCCATCAGCTTTTCCAGCTTGCTCGATTCTCCGGTGGAAAACCTCAGTGACGAGTGGCTGGCTGCCGAGGTGTAGAGCGAATCAAGATTTTTGAGGAGGCTGATTTTATATGCAACAACCAGTACTTCATCATATTTCTGCCTGACGTTCTTCTCAGTCTCCCTGAGAAGAAGGTCAAGGCGTGTATTTTCAAGGAGGGCATAACTCCGGTTGAGTTTCACCTGGGAAGCATAGACGGTGGGAAACCTGAAATTCTGGCGGAGGCCCCACACCTTGATGGGAAGACCATTTTCGGCGATGTTGTTCTGGTCATAGTTGTAGAAGAGAGCTGTTTTGTCGGGGTTAAAGCCTGCGGGGACCATCGCGGCTGCCTGGCGGGAGCGGAGGGTTGCAGCCTGCAGGGAAGAATTGTTTTCCAGGGCTATTTTTACGGCTTCGTCGGCCGAAAGGGGCACTCCCAGGGTGGTTGAGGCAGTGTTTTCCCGTGTTTGCGCGGTTACGCCAAAACCCAGCGTCAAGAGCAACAGCAACAGCATCATGGGCGGGGGCAGATGGCTTTTCTTTTTCCTGCCGTATATTTTTTCAGGCCTGTCAAAAATGGAATAAAACAGGGGGAGGATGATCATCGTCAGCAAGGTGGAGGTGATGAGTCCCCCGATGACCACGGTGGCCAGGGGGCGTTGCACTTCTGCCCCCGCGGATGTGGAAATGGCCATGGGAAGGAAGCCCAGGGCAGCTGCCGCAGCCGTCATCACCACCGGACGGAGGCGTTCCCGTGTTCCGGTAAAAATTCTTTGATTAATATCTGTCATCCCCTTCTTTTTAAGCTCTTTAAGGTGTTCTATCAGAACAATTCCATTAAGTACCGCAATACCGAAGAGGGCGATGAAGCCCACGCCTGCTGAAATGCTGAAGGGCATTCCCCTGACCCAAAGGAGCAGGATCCCTCCTACCGCCGACAGGGGAATGGCGCTGAAAATCATCAGGGCATCCCTGATGGAGTGGAAGGCGAAGTGAAGGAGGACAAAAATCAGGAGCAGGGCAACGGGGACGGCAATAAGGAGCCGCTGGCGGGCGCTGTGCAGGTTCTGGTACTGTCCGCCGTAGGTCATGGAGTAGCCTGCGGGGAGGTCATAGTTTTTATTCACCAGGGTTTGGATATCGGTCACCACCGATTCCATGTCGCGGTTGCGGACGTTGATGCCCACGACGATGTGCCGGCGGGTCATGTCACGTGATATTTTGGCCGGTCCGGTGGTATAGCTGATTTCTGCCAGTTCCCGCAGGGGGACCATGCTGCCATCGGCGGCGGGAACCACCAAATTGCTGATATGTTCGATTTCCTGGCGGAATTGTTGGTCGAGTCTGATGACGAGGTCGAAGCGTTTTTCTCCTTCGAAGAGCGTGCCGGCAATCATTCCCGAGAAGGCCATGGAGATCACCTGGTTGGCGTCGGCTACAGATATTCCATAGCGCGCCAGCCGGTCGCGACGATAGGTGACCGTCATCTGGGGCAGCCCCTCCACCTTTTCGACCGTCACATCCGAAGCCCCCTCCACACCAGAGATCAGCTCCCTGAGTGCATCGGCCCTGGAGGCCAGCACGGAGAGGTTCTCCCCGTAAATCTTGATGGCCACGTCGGCCCTGACACCGGTGATGAGTTCGTTGAACCTCATTTCAATAGGCTGGGTGAATTCGGGTTCAAAGCCCGGCAGAACTTCCAGGGCTTCCTTGAATTTTTCGGCCAGCTCATCCTTGGATTTCGCGGAAGTCCACTCCCTGATGGGTTTCAGGGTCACGATGATGTCCGATTCCTCCATCGACATGGGGTCGGTGGGCACCTCGGCAGCCCCGATGCGGGAGACTACCTGCTCTACCTCGGGAAATTCCAGGAGTATCTTTTCGATCTTGGTGGTGATGTCGATGGTGGTCCCCAGTGAAGTTCCCGTGGGAAGTACCGGCTGGATCACGAAATCTCCTTCGTCGAGGGTGGGGATGAATTCACCTCCCATGCGGCCAAAAATAAACAGTGAAAAGATGAAAACCACAAGGGTGGTGCCAAGGACCAGCCGTTTAAATTTCATGGAGAATTCCAGGACAGGCAGATAACTCTTTTGGAGCAGGCGCATGAGACGCTCCGAAATATTCTCTTTTTTCTTTTCAGAACGGGGTTTCAGAAAGAGAGAAGCGATGACGGGAACCCATGTGAGGCAGAAAAACATGGCCCCGAGCAGGGCAAAGCAGAAGGCCAGGGCCATGGGCCTGAACATTTTGCCCTCGACACCGGTTAGCGACAACACGGGAATGAAAACAATCATGATGATGAGCTGTCCGAAGATGGCCGATTTGAGCATTTTCACACTGCTGTCGTAGGTGATCCGGTCGATTTTCTCCTGTTGATCCTCTTTGGCCAGAGCCAGGATGGAGGCGCTCTGCGCAGCCATGCGGAAAGCGATAAATTCCACGATGATGACGGCTCCGTCGATGATGATGCCGAAGTCGATGGCTCCCAGACTCATCAGGTTGGCGTCGATGCCGAAGATGTACATCAGCGAGATGCCAAAGAGAAGGCAGAGAGGAATTACCGAGGCGACCACAAGTCCTGAGCGGATGTCTCCGATCAGGAGAATGACGATGAAGGCAACAATCAGGAAGCCCAGGATCAGGTTCTCGGCCACTGTTTTGGTGGTTTTTGCGATCAGGGCGCTCCGTTCCAGAAAGGGATTGATATAAACCCCTTCGGGGAGGGTCTCCTGGACTTCGGCCACCCGGGCTTTTACATCGTTAATGACCTGTTTGGAGTTGGCATTCTTGAGCATCATCACCTGCCCCAGCACCTTTTCGCCCTCTCCGTTTCCGGTGATTGCCCCGAAGCGGGTGGCGTGGCCGAAGCCGACCCTTGCCACGTCTTTCACCAGCACGGGAATGCCGTCGCGGGTGGTCACCACCATATTCTCCACATCTTCCAGCGAAGTGGCCAGTCCCTCACCCCTGATGAAATAACTCTGGTTATTCCGCTCGATATATCCGCCGCCCGCCACCTGACTGTTCTTCTCCAGGGCGCTGAAGAGCTCCCCGATGGTCAGTCCCGCAGCCTGCAACCGGTTGGGATCCACAGCCACCTCATATTGTTTGAGATAGCCGCCCCAGGTGTTGACTTCCACCACGCCCGGAATTCCGGAAAGCTGCCGCTTCACCTGCCAGTCCTGAATGGTGCGCAGATCCATCGGGGAATAGAGGGAGTCGTAACCGGGTTTGGTGTCAAGGATGTACTGGTAGATCTCACCCAGCCCCGTGCTGATGGGACCCATCTCCGGAACCCCGAAGCCTTCGGGTATCTTTTCCGCTGCCGACTTGATCTTTTCGGCGATCAGCTGGCGCGGAAGATAAGTCCCCAGCCGTTCCTCAAAGACGATGGTCACCACCGACAATCCGAACTTGGAAACCGACCTGATCTCTTTTACCCCCGGAAGGTTGGCCATCTCCAGTTCCACGGGATAGGTAATGAACTGTTCCACATCCTGGGTCGAAAGGTTGCGGCTGGTGGTGATCACCTGAACCTGGTTGTTGGTGATGTCGGGAACCGCCCCGATGGGAATCTGCGTCAGGGAATACAACCCGAAGCCGGCAATGGTGGCTGTAAACAGCAGCACCATCAGTTTGTTCCTGATGCTGAATCCGATAATATACTCAAGCATAAGTTTCTGTTTTTAGCTGAGGTTACGAAGTCTCTAAATTAAATATTTTCAGGAAAGCATTTTTAAATTGAACATTTTATCTTCATAAATGTCTTAGTTAACAATGACAGTTGTCTTATGAAACGCTTAATTTTATTTACATTTTTAATATTAACGGGGGTTATGACTGCTGAAGGCCAGGAGGAAAAATTAAGGAAACTTACTGCTTTTGAGGAGTTTGTGATCCTGAAGAAAGGAACTGAACGTCCTTTTACCGGTGAATATTACAAAACCACAGAAAAAGGGACATACCACTGCAAACAGTGCAATGCAGCGTTGTACCTGTCGTCCGATAAATTCGATTCAGAATGCGGATGGCCCAGTTTCGATGACGAAATCAAGGGAGCCGTGCTCCGGATTCCTGATGCTGACGGGCACAGGACAGAGATTGTTTGTGCCCATTGCAAAGGTCATCTGGGGCATGTATTTAACGGGGAAAGACTTACCCCTAAGAATACCCGGCACTGTGTAAATTCAGTATCCCTGGTATTTGTTCCAGTCAGGATGGAGAAAAAGCCCGGAGGTAAATAAAGGTATTTTCAGGAAACGATAAGCGGAGCCAGCTTTTCGAGCAACCACTGCGGGGTTTTCATGGCCTTTCCGGTTCGCGGATTGGTGGAAATCAGCACTACCTCCCCATGGTTGATCAGTTCATTTTGGGGATTGTAAATTTCGGTTTTTATTTTAAACCTCACGGCAGGCATCTCTTCAACCATACTTTTAATGGTGAGTAGGTCGTCATAAAAGGCAGGTTTGAGGTAGGTGATGTTCAAATTCCTCACTGGCCACACAATTCCCGATTCTTCGATCTCCTTGTAAGTAATGCCGTGGTGTCGCAGCATCTCCGTGCGGGCGATTTCGTAGTAACGGGGATATGTCCCGTAATAAACCACACCCAGTTTGTCGGTATCCCCATAGCATACCCTTATTTTCGTCTCATGTACCAGCATCTTGTTGTTTTATTACATCTTATTCAATCACTTTTACTTAATGTACTCCATTACAAAGATACTTCCGGGTTTGATAATCTCTCAGTCCCTCCGTCTCTCAGTCTCTCAGTCTCATTTAAACGGCGAGTCTGGTTCTTTGGCCATATGGTTATAAGCCAGTTTATCGAGGAGCGAAGGCCACCATTTTCCCAGGAAGACGGTCAGTTTTCCTTCCATAAAAGTCAGCACCAGCGATCGTTTTCTTTTTTCAACAGCCCTGTAAATATGATTGGCACAGGTTTCAGCGCTCATCATTTTATTTTCGTTACGCGGTGATTCTCCCTGCCGGAGCCCTTGTGCGTTCAGTGCCGAGAAGCGCACTTCGCTGGCGGTGAATCCGGGGGCGACCACCAGAACATGGAGCCCTTTTTTCAGGTTTTCGATTCGGATGGTATCGAGGAATCCCCTGACTGCAAATTTAGAGGCGGCGTATCCCGTTCTTCCCGGTAGTCCCACGTGTCCGGCGATGGAAATGATTCCTGCCAGGGTTCCCCGGCTTTTCAACAGCCAGGGAAGGGCATATTTGGTGCAATACACGGTGCCCCAAAAATTGACCTCCATCAAACGCCGGAGGACTTCCAGATCCACCTCTTCAAAAAGTGCCCTCATTGAAATTCCTGCGTTGTTGATCAGGATGTCGATGCGGCCGAAACGGGCGATGCTCTTTTCCACCAGCTGCCGGCAATCCTCTTCGCGGGTGACATCGGTCTCCACACACAGGAAATTTTCCGTTCCCAGTTCCGCTGCAAGATTTTCCAACCGCTCAATGCGCCGTGCTGCCGCCACCACATCCGAGCCGGCAGCTGCAAATTTCCTGGCCAGCGCCTCCCCTATTCCGGAGGAAGCACCGGTGATCACAACCACTTTCCGTTTCATACGAAATATTTACTGCAAAACTAACATCTTCCCGCGAAAACACCCATTCAGGTTAAATTTTAGGTTATCCTGCCGCGGGAAAATTCCAAAACCGGGAAACCGGAGTTTCGAAAACGAATTTAGGTTTATCTTTGTCGCTTCGGTAAAAAAATCATCGGCTCATGAGTACAGAATTCCTTTTGATGGCGGGGTTTCTTCTCTTCATCGTGACAATCCTTCTATTCGACCTGCTGGTTGTGGGGCGCCGTACACATGTGATCCACGCCAGGGAAGCTTTGATCTGGTCGGGTATCTGGATTGCCCTGGCTATTGGATTCTATTTCGTGCTGGTACGCTTTGGGCATATGCTGCACGGCATTTATACCATTGAAAGGCTGCAGGAAATTGCCGCCCGATATTCTCCGGAACTTCGTTTTTCCACCACCGGTTTTGAATCGATGCTCCAGGAGTACAGGAGACACATGGCTATCAACTACCTTTCAGGATATTTCATTGAGAAAACCCTTTCCATCGACAACATCTTCGTAATGCTGATGCTGTTGCAGGGTTTCAGCGTGGAGCTTAAAAATTACAAAAAGGTGCTTTTCTGGGGGATCCTGGGAGCCATCATTCTGCGCTTCATTTTCATTTTTGCCGGAGCTGCCCTGGTACAGAAATTCGACTGGATGCTGGTGGTTTTCGGCGTGTTCCTCATCTACCAGAGTATTCACATGCTTGTGGCGAAGGACCATGGCATGAGGGATCCCAAAAATCATCCCGTGGTTGTTTTTCTCAGCAAGCATATCAGGCTCCTTCCCCACTATGTCGACAGCAAATTCTGGACTGTCACCAGTGGGAAGTTCTTCTTCACCCCTCTGTTTGTGGTGCTGGTCATGATCGAATTCACCGATGTGCTGTTTGCATTTGACTCCATACCGGCCATTTTTGCCGTGTCGCGTGATCCTTTTGTGGTTTTCTTTTCCAATATTTTCGCCATCATCGGATTGCGGGCCCTCTTTTTTCTCCTGGCCGACCTGGTGGAGAAGTTCAGATTCCTCAAAATCGGAGTATCATTACTGCTGGCATTTGTAGGCTTTAAACTGGTCTTCCATCACTGGCTGGAGCAAATCGGATACCAATCGTGGTATAGCCTGGTTATCATCGGCGGGGTAATCTTTCTCAGCATTTTCTTTTCAATCCTGTTCCCGCGAAAATCTACACCCGTTCATCCATGAGCTGGGTGATCAGTTTCATTCTTCCGGGACTCCCTTTTTTCCGTGTTTCTGTCAGATAATTGAATCCTACCGGTGAGAAGTTTTCCAGTTTGTCACGGTATTCCTGTGGGTAAAAGCGACCGTTGAGTCCGGCCGATTGAATCAGCATGATTTCAATACTTTGAAGTATTACTTCACCAAACTGAATGGAAACGCCATTGTGACAATCCTTTATATCTTCCATCACTTTTCTTCCAAAGTGAAAGGTACGGTTGGTCAGTGAAGCGAGTTCCTCCTGTGCCTGTTCAAGGGAAAAGAGAGTGGTGGTTTTGTTGGCGAGGTCTTCCTCAAGGTCCTGGATGTCATCTGCCATTTGAAGCCAGACGCCGTAGCCATAAAAAAAGCGGCTGATTTCAGGGCTGAGGTTTCCTGCCACCAGGAAGCCGTCGGCGAGAACCGAAGTTCCTCCCTTGTCGAAGCTGATGGAAAGTATCTCTCCGCGGGAGAGTCCATTGCCGGCCTTGGACAGTCGGAGGCTTTGGGTTTGGGCCCTGTGGATGGCCAGGAGACTTTCATGGACTTCGGGATAGCGTTCGCGGGGATATTCCCCGGCGATCATCTCCACAAGGGCAGAGATCGAACGTTCGCGGGGATTGTCACCCATGGCTCCCTCACCCCGCAGGCACTGCTCAAACCGGTCGCTGAAGGCGGCCTTTTCGGCTGCAGAAAATCCGGGATCGTCGAGCAGGTTGTCGGTATACGGATAAAGAAGGCTGTAAGCAAGTATGGAAGGAGTGAGCCTGACGGGAATGCCGAGCAGCAGTTGTAATCCGTTCATGATCCAGGCATTGCGCAAGGCCTGGTAAATTTCTTCCCGCGTCAGGGAGGGATCAAAAGCCCTGGCTTCTTTGTAAAAAGAGCGTGAAGCGTCAACCATTGCCTGGTCCATGATGAGCGACAGGTTCTCCTCAGAATAGCCGTAGATATTCTTCATGAAACTGTGAAAGCCCCTGAAAAACTTCTCCGTGTCCACACTCCCGGACGACTCCCCTTCTCCTCTCAAATCACGGATCCGCCCGGTATATTCGGAGAACAACTTCTCCCGCGCTCTTCTTTCGGCAGAAGTATAAGCCGTTTCAAAAGAGGGAAAGCGCTCCGGAGAATCATTCCAGATTTTTGAAAAGTATGCAATATATGGGCCGGTGTCCATGAACTGGCAGTTTTGGTTATGGAGTTCAAAAATACGACAGCTTTCCCGCGAAAGGTCATTTTTCCGGCCAACAGCCTTAAAAAAACGGTAAAACCCGCTTTAAGGCGTGTCTGTTTTTCAGGCGATATTGGTGTAGACAGCCTGGACGTCGTCGTCTTCTTCGATTTTGTCGATCAGCTTTTCGATGTCGGCCATTTGTTCTTCGGTGAATTCGACGGGAGTGTTGGCATAGCGTTTCAGGTTGGCGGAGGTGACGTTGATGCCCAGTTTTTCGAAGGCTGCCGACATGGCCCCAAAACTTGTGAAGTCTCCGTAGGCGAAATATTCCCCCTCGTGCTCCTCAATCTCTTCGAGTCCGGCGTCGATCATTTCGAGTTCCACTTCGTCGACTTCCATGCCTTCGGGTTTCTCAAACTGGAAGACCGCCTTCCGGGAAAACATGAATTCCAGTGACCCGGTGGGAGACAGCTGTCCACCCGATTTGCTGAAGTAGTTTTTTATGTTGGCCACGGTCCGGGTGTTGTTGTCGGTGGCGCACTCCACGAAGATCAGGACACCATGGGGGCCTTTGCCTTCGTAGTTGATTTCGTCGAAGTTCTCGGCATCTTTTCCCGATGCCCGTTTTATGGCCGCATCAATGTTGTTTTTGGGCATGTTCTGGGCCTTGGCGTTCATGATGGCGGTACGCAGTGCCGCGTTGGTATCGGGGTCGGGACCGCCGGCCTTGGCGGCGATGGTGATGGTCTTGCCTAACCGGGGAAAGACCTTCGACATCATGCCCCATCTCTTCTCTTTGGCTGCCCTGCGGTATTCAAATGCTCTTCCCATAAAAAGGAGTTTTATTGCTGTTTGTTAATAATCAATGATTTGGCTTCCTGAATTCTTTTTCCGGAAGCAAAGGCCAAATTTGCGAAAAAAAACAGGAACGGCCATCGGGCCTGGTAAGAAAATTCGCTCAGGGAGAGATGGTCACTTCAACTTCACAGGTTTGCAGACCTTGGAATCCTTTTTGACCCTGGCACCGCATTTTTTGCAGACATATTCCGGCTGGTCGCTATTTTTAAAATCTTTCTTTTCGCAGGCGTTCTTAGACATGTTTATGGATTTTCCAGTTCCCTGTGGACAAGAACAACGTTGACCGGAAAATTGTTTTTAAGATATCCGGCCACTTTTTCGGCAGCATACACCGAACGATGCTGACCGCCTGTGCATCCGAAACTGACTGACAGATGGGTGAATCCCCTTTCCATGTATTTTTTCACCGACTGTTCCACCAGGGAAGTTACCAGCGACAGAAATCCGGGCATTTCAGATTTATCCTCCAAAAATTGTCCGACCGGGGTATCCTTTCCGGTAAGGGTTTTGTATTCGGCGTATTTGCCGGGGTTATGAATCGCCCGGCAGTCGAAAACGAACCCTCCTCCGTTTCCCGAGGGATCGGCAGGCAACCCTTTTTTGTAGCTGAAACTGCTTATCCTGACAGTGAGGGTATGCTCCTTTTGCCCGATGGAACGGAGAAATGAGGATTGTGAAACCAGGTGCAGCACTTTCGTGAGTTCAGGCAACTCCACCGGAAGGTCCAGTTTCCGGAGAATGGATTCGAGATTGTCGAGGGCAAAAGGAATGCTTTTGAGAAAGTGCTCCTTTTTTTCGTAGAAACCGCGGAAGCCGTAGGCTCCCATGGCCTGCATAATCCTGATCAGCACGAATCCCTTGAAGAAACGCATAAATTCGTAGCGGTCGACGGGAATGATCTTCTCCAGCTCATCGAGGTAAAACCCGTAGAGCTCATCCCTGACTCCCTGCGGAATATCGGCCTTTCCGTCGTAAAGCAGGGAAGCCAGATCGTACTGAAGGGCCCCTTTTCTTCCTCCCTGGTAGTCGATGAACCACACCTTACCATCCTTCAGCATTACATTCCGTGACTGGAAATCGCGGTACAAAAAATAGTTGCTGTCGGCGCTGAGCAGGTAGGCTGCGAATTTCTGGAAATCGTCTTCCAGCAGTTGTTCGTCGAATGGGATCCTGGCCAGTTTCAGAAAATAATATTTGAAATAGCTCAAATCCCACATCATCGATTGCTGGTCAAATGCTGCCCGGGGATAGCACACTGAAAAGTCGAGCTGACGACCGGCAGTGACCTGAATGGCTGGCAATATTTCCAGCACCTTTTTGTATTCTTCGGTGATAGTGCGGGAGAAACCCTCCTGAATCCGGGTTTCGGCCAGAAAATCAAATAAGGTAAGTGACCCCAGGTCTTCCTGAAGATAGATCAGGGAATCGTCACTTTGGGCGTATATGGAGGGAACCGGAATTCCGCTGGCTCTGAACTGCCTCGAGAAGGAGAGAAAAGCCCTGTTCTCTTTCACATCGGCATTGTAAGTGCCTATTGCCGTAAGTTCTCCAGCCCTTAGCCTGACATACTCCCGGTAAGAGCCCGAATGGGGCAGCATTTCGAAAGAGCCGGGATCCACTCCGAAAGTCGTTCTGAAGAGAATGCCCAGTTTATTTTTTACTATCTGGTCCAAATTATGGAATTGTTGAAGTTTAACTTAAATTTATCCGGAATTTCCTGAATGGTCAATGAAACGAATTTCCTTCAAAAATATTCAATTTTTGCGGATCCTGCGAGTTTTCCTGATGCTTGCGGGAGTTTTATTTCTGGGCTGTCTGGCAATTTCGACCACCACACTCCCATTTTGGGGAATCCATTGGCTGGGGACCAGTTTGTCGGAACTGCATGGCAAGCCCGACCGGATTGTTTTTCTTGGCGGGAGTGGTATGCCCAGCGAATCGAATCTGATCAGATGCTGGTACACCGCTTCTGCAGCAAAAGCCTTTCCCATGAGTGAGGTGGCAATTGTGATGCCCGGCGAATTGAATGACAGCACCAGTACTCCGCGGAAAATTGAAGAGGAACTGGTTCTCCGGGGAATTGACAAGGCAAGGATTCAGTTTGTTAACCAGAGCACCAATACCCGGTCTCAAGCCCTGGAATGTGCCGGGGCCATAGGCATCCGCAGCCACATCCTGTTGGTCACATCCCCGGAACACATGCGCAGGAGCATTCTCTGCTTCGGGAAAGCAGGTTTCCAGAAAGTAAGTGCATTCCCTGCCTTTGAAAACGCGGCTGAAGCCGATTTCTTATTTGCCGACGACGACCTGGGCAGTAGTTCACCCGCAATTCCCGATGTGGGTCATAATCTGAATCTCCGGTATCAAATCTGGACTCATCTAAAATACGAAATACTGATATTCAGAGAATTGCTTGCAATCACATATTACTGGATCAGGGGATGGATCTGATTTTCCGGTCCTGCAAATATCACATGTCTCCTTTAACTGGTGATCATATTTCAAAATTCTTTATTTTTGGGCCCCTGAGCAAACTTAACAATACGCATTAAAATGAACAGAACAGGATTCACGAAAGTGCTGGCCCTGCTGATTCTGGTTTTGGCAGGCTGTCAGCAAACAGAGGAGCCCCGGAGGATTTTCGACAGAAAATATAAAAAAGTCATCAGGGACGCCCGTCAGGAGGCTTATTTTTACCAGGTCAGGAATTTTATGCCGGGAACTTCCGTGGCTGTTTCCATCGACGGGAGGTTAGTCTGGTCTGAAGGCTTCGGCCAGGCCAGTACGGAGCTGGAAGTGCCTGCTACACGCCATACCAAATACCGCATGGGACAGATTACCCAGATTATTACAGCATTGGCTTACTACCGGATGGTTGAAGTTGGGATGGTATCCCCTTCAGATGACATCAGAAAGTTCATCCCGGCCTTTCCTGAAAAGAAATACGCCTTAACGTTGCAGAATCTGGTTGACCAGACCTCGGGCATCCGGCCGCCCACCACTGAGGAGTTGTTCTGGCGTGGCCTCAATGTTCCAATGGAACAGGCACTTGAGAATTTCTGGAACGACACCCTGTTGTTCCAGCCCGGAATTTACCAGTACCCCACCCTTTACAGCTACAACCTCCTGGGAACTGCCCTGACAAAAGCCACCGGAAAAAACTTCTCCGCACTTGTCAGCTCCTGGGTTACCGATACCCTGGATATGACAAATACAGTCCCCGACAACCCCCTTGTAACAGTGAAAGGAAGAAGCGATTTTTTTGACCGAAACCTCGTTGCACAAACCATCAATGCGGTCACCCTTGATTTGCGGTACCGGCTTCCATCCGATGGCTACCTCTCAACCGCTGAAGATCTGGTGAAACTGGGCAATGCCCTGCTATCATCACCGGTACTTTCCGACAGTGTCAGGAACAGAATGCTGACACCCCCCTTAATTAACAATGAGATGAAAGCCAACTGGGGAAACGGACTGCTGTTCTTCAAGGATGCGGAAGGGAAACTGATATATGCCAGCAAGGGCAATGTCACGGGAAGCGGAGCTTTGCTGCTGATTTTTCCGGACGAAAAGATGGTGGTCGCATGCATGTCAAACCTCAGCGACGAAGGGGAAGAACTTCC
>CAYYJE010000058.1:0-16413 GCA_964472165.1 uncultured Prolixibacteraceae bacterium
CCATCGTAAGGGTGCAGAACTTCCAGCATGCCACCACGGCTTTCAAGATGAACGAAGAGACTTTCCCCATCACCGATGCTTCGGTAACCACCGACAGGTTTTACGACGACCTCGACCTGAAATTTGAAAGAACGGGAGTGGACAAGGAGAATCCGATGATCTTCTTCTACAGGCTGAAGGAAGATTCTCCCCAGAAAATTGAGAGCGAGTTTTATTCGGCCAGGATGCTGCCTCCCTCCGGGATGGGTGCCGACCCGGTCACCCTGCTTAGAAAATACCTCGTCAAAGTAGTGGCAGCCCACAGGGAACAAAATCCGCTCGACAGGTTTGTGATCTTCAACGGGCATGGGTACAATTCCGATTGCCTCACTGCCTGGCAGAATGAACAGCTGGCCATCAGGGAACAGCTCCCGGAAGCCTTTACCAGCTCAAAAGGAAATGGTTTTTACAATTTCAGGCAGGATCCGTTCATGAAATTCAAACTTTTCTCCAAACTGCAGGAGGAGGGTACCGACCTTTTTGTTTTTCATGAACACGGAGCCTACAACACCCAATACATCAACGGAGGCTATCCGGCGCCCAATATGCTGGAATTGTCGTCATTGATAAGTTTCACCCAGTCGGGCCCGGCATTGGGGAAAACCCCGGGACCCCTGGCTGCCCTGGGAATTTCGCTCCGGAACAGCTACCGGCGCTATTCCGGCGAACGGGCTGAAAAATTCAAGGCGCAGATGATGTCGGAGTACGGACTTACGGAGGAGTTTTTCAGTCCATTGGTACTCGATTCGCTGAAACGCAGCGATTCCCTGTTTGCGGCCAATGTGAACATTGTGCTGGAAGATCTTCCTCAGGTGCGCATGCAGCCCCGGATTTCCATCTTTGATGCTTGCTACAACGGCTCTTTTCACGAGCAGGGCTATGTGGCGGGATACCATGTCTTCGGCGACGGCCAAACCATCGTGGCCCAGGGGAATACCGTCAACGTGCTCCAGGACAAGTGGGCGCTGGAACTCCTGGGAATGCTCCGCGAAGGGGTCAGGGTGGGGTTCTGGCACAAGGATATCCAGTATCTGGAAACTCACCTGATCGGTGACCCCACCTTCCGGTTTTCCCGGGAGGGTCAGGAAACGCTGAACCGGAACCTGGCGCAGAACAGTGCGAAAACCAGGGTCTGGAAAAAAATGGTGAAGAGCCCCAATCCCAACCTGCAGGCCATTGCCCTCCGGCAGCTTGCCAAAAATCCGCCGGAAGGTTATGAAGCGCTTCTCCTCAAAATTTTCAGGGAGAGCCCTGTCTATTCGCTGCGTATGGAAGCCTTAAAACGGCTGCTGGAGACCGGCGGGGAGCAAACCGCGGAGGCCATCCGCCTGGGACTCGACGACCCCTATGAATATATCCGCAGGGTGGCGGCACGGTATGCCGGCTATTCGGGCGATCCGCGGCTGATTTCCCCTTTGGTCCGTACCGTACTCTTTGCCCATGAAAGTCAGCGGGTTCAGTATGCCGCCCAGGGATCACTCGACATGTTCAACATCGGGGAGGTGATCCGGGAAATTGAACGGCTCTCCCCTGAAGCCGGGGATGTGATTGCCTATTACCAGAACCGGCTGAAGTCGCAGGAGAAATCGCTGCAGACCCTCTCCGACAAGTCGGCAGACCCCGATCAAAGGATTAACGCCATCCGGAGCCTGCGGAACTACAACAACCACCAGCAGGTGGACCAGCTGCTGGCCGTGCTGGCCGACAGCGGGAATGATCCGAAGGTACGCACTGTCCTGGCCGAAGCGCTGGGCTGGTTTACCCTCAGCATCCGGAAACAGGAGATCGTCGATGCCCTGAAAAAGGTGGAAACGGATAATTCCGCGACTGCGGAACTCAGGGATGAAGTCACCCAGAGCCTGATCCGCCTGCAGTAAATCCGGAAGCGCGCGCTCTTCAGAAATAGAGTTTAAATCCGGAGGAGAAGATCCTTCCGGGTTCCGGGTATCCGGCAACCGTCATATATTTTTTGTCAAGCAGGTTCCTGACCTCCGCGAATACCCTCTTGTGGAGTTTTCCGGTGAAGGTATAGCCGGCCGTCAGGTCCAGGGCCAGGAAATCACCCAGGGGAAAGTCCCCGTTCTCCTTGACCCATGCCGGATTCACAAACCGGTTGTTGGTATATTTCCCGGTATAGTTGGCATAGAAGCTGGCATCGAATCCGGCATGCTGAAAGGCGATCCCGCCGTTGAGGATGAGTTCGGGTAACTGGCCGTCCCTGACCATGGAGTCTTCCGACTCCTTCTTTCCCTTCATCCACAATCCGTTGGCAAACAGGGAGCTGTGAAGCGTACGGACATTGACCCTGGCCGACATTTCCACCCCATAGCTTTGCTTGTCGAGATTCTCGTACAATTCCACCACCGTTCCGTTTTCTGCGGTAAGACTCTTTCCGCTGTAGTCAATGGCATTGTTGCGTTGGGTAAAGAATCCCGACAGTGTGATTTCATCCTGGTTGTGGCTGATCAGCCGCAGGCCGATGTCGTGCTGGAAACGGCCCTCGGTGTCAGGGGTTTCGCCGCTGCCCAGGATACTGCCCTTGCGGGGAGCGATGGTACCCCCGGCAAAATTGTAGTGCAGCGATGCCTGCCCCGATGGCAGAAACGACAACCCTCCCACAGCCTGCCATTCGGGCGGGGCCATCTGGTCGGTGATGGGAGCCACCTGCTGGAAGCCCGTTGCACTTCCTTCAATGCCGAAACCCCCGAATTCCACGATGTATCCGCTGATAAAACGGACCCCTGCGTCGACCAAAAACTTGCCGGCTTTCTGTTCGTCGGTTATCACCCCCGACCAGGTGTGCACGTCACAGGGCCGGCCGGTATAATAGCGTTTCCCCTCCGGAGCCACCCAATGGTTGTACAAAGCCCCGAACCGCAACTTATTGGTGGATGTCAGCGGACGGCTGTGCAGGAAATTGAAACCGTATTCCCAATCCTTCTCGGGAGTAACGGTGGTCTTGTCCTGGGGAATGCTGTAACTTACGACCACGGCATCGCGCAGCGACATGTTCACCTGCAGTTCGGAAAGCGAACCGCGGCTTCCGGTATGATTCACTTTGGCATAGGTCAGAAGTGTGCGTACGGGGTCAAATTTCTCCTCCCTGCTCATGATATTTTGCGCTCCGGGTTCCACAATGTTGACAAACTCCCTCAAACCCCTGATCGATGTGACTCCTGCCGACAGTTTTAGGGCGGGAGAGAGTTCCCAGTCGATGTCGCCATGAAAGTTGGCAATCTCCTCTTTCCCTTTCCTGCCGGGAATGCCGCTGGTGCCAAACAGGGAGGCCGAGGCGGTGAACCCTATTCCCTTGATTTTATTCCCATACTGAAGATGGGAGAGGTGGGTGTTTAACTCTCCGTATTTTGCAGTGAGCGAAAAACTCTCTTTTGACGGCTTTTTCGTTTTGACATCGATCACACCGGTTAATCCGGAAAGTCCCTTGACAAGGGCATTCCCCGACCTGACCAATTCAACCGATTCGATATCGAGGGCGGTGAGGAAATAGCCCGTTTCTTCAAACTCCTTCTGCCAGACCCCGTTGATGGAATAGTCGGGGTAGGGGTATTTCTGTCCCCTGACGGCAAAGAACTGCTTGGTTTTCCGGCCTCTGTTCTCCGTCCACCCTCCCGGCACATAGCGGAGGGCATCGACAAGGGTGGTGGCCCCCATCTTTTCGATTTCGGCAGCGTTGATCCTTGTGATGACGGGTAAATAGGAGAGGGGCACCCTGTTGACAGAGGTATCCCCGCCATGAAAGGTGTGCTTGCCAAAAACATCCACACCCCCGATTTCAAATTTCAGGGGCACCAGTCCGACCTTTACCGTGTCGCGGCTTCCCGGCATCACCCTGATTGTGCTTTCCTTTACCCCGAAGCCCACAGAAGTGACCCTGATCTTTGCCCGGCCCTCTTCCAGCCGCAGTTCAAAATGGCCTTCCGCATCCGAACTGCTGCCCGATTGGGAGGATACTACTGCAATGTGGACATTCGGAAGGGGTTCCCCGGTTTCGGCATTGAAAACGATGCCATGGACGGCAATACCCGTCTGGGCGTACAGCGGCTGGCTCCGGAGAGAAAAGGCCAGCAAAACAACCGTTAGAAACAGATACTTTTTCATTAAAACAATTACTGAATGAGTTGGCCTGCGTCGAGTCTGATAGTTCTTTGCGCATACCGGGCGGTGTCAGGTTGGTGCGATACCAGCAACACGGTGCCCCCTTCCCTGTGGAAATCACCGATCATCTCCATGAGGACCCGGCTGTTGTCCGGATCGAGGTTCCCCGTGGGTTCATCGGCCAGCAGGATTTCCGGACCGGGAAGAATGGCGCGCACAAAGGCAACCCTCTGCTTCTCCCCGACACTCAGCTCCGAAGGATACTTCCCCTGCAAGGGGGTCAGCCCGCACCTGTCAAGATAGCTCCGGATGAGGGAGCCGGACCGGGAATCCCCGCAGACCAGCCTGAGGTTGTCTGAAACCGTCAGGTAGGGTACCAGGTGAAACTGCTGAAAGACAAACCCTACATGTTGTTTCCGGTACCTGTCGGCCTCCTCCGGTTTCAGGGCGTACACGGAGGCGCCGTTGAAGAGCACCTCTCCCGAATCGGGACGTACCAGCCCTCCGATGGTGTGCAGCAGTGTCGACTTCCCGGAACCACTCGGCCCCGTGACCGCGATATATTCACCTTTGGAAACCCTTAAGTCCACATGGTCCAGGGCAGAAAAGCGCTTCCCTTGCCTGGAATAGGTTTTGGTGATCTGATGAATCTCCAGCATAATTAAGCTTTGGTGTTCCTGACTCGCATGTTTTGTCGTTTCAAACATACTTAAAATTATGAAATCCAGAAAATGTGTTTCCGGTTATTCCTGGCTGAGGATACGGGCTGCGTCGACCTGGGTGGCTAGCAGGGCGGGAATCCAGCTGGCGATCATCCACAACAGCGGAAAGATGAGGAGGCTATATCCCAGCAGGGTCCATTCCGGACCCATGTCGTGGGCCGTAAACCGGAACACTTCCCTTCCGGCGTATCCCGACAAAAGGGTGCCGGCGAAAAATCCCACCAGACTGCCTGTGATTCCCAAAATAAAGGCCTTTGTCAAAAACAATCCGGTCACGAAGGCGTGGCTCTTCCCCAGTGCTTTCAGGAGGCCGATTTCCTGTTTCCGGCCCAGCACGTTGGAATAGAAGAGGAGGGCGGCGATCAGCAGGGAGGAGAGGAGCACCAGGGGGATGAGGATGGCCCCGTATTTGTTCATCATGAGCCGCTGGTTTTCCCGGGCGTCGGCAATGCTGCTGATTTCAGTGACCTCCAGGTCGGGGAAGATGGCCTGTACCTGGGTTCTGGCATTTTTAATCCTGCCGTCGTGGCACACACACCCCAGCGCTTCGATCTTGTTGATTTGTCCCTCCATATCCATCAGATCCTGCAAGTCGGCCAGGTGAAAGGCCACGCCCTGGTCGATGATCCCTTTCCCCTCTGTAAGCCGCTCAGAGATGGGGAAGCTGCGTGTTACCCCGTCTTTTCCCGTAATCACGAAGGGGTCCCCTTCGGGGATGTTCCTGGCCAGCAGGGAGCCTACATGCACCGTTCCCTTTGGCACATCGAACCCCATGGTCTCCTGTTTCGGCAAAAACCGCTGGATGGCTTCGTCTTTGAACCCCAGCACCACGATCTGGTGGCGCGATCCGTTGGGATCGGTCCACTCAGGCACCCTGAACTGCAGGATCCCCGTCAGGTGCCTCACCGCATCAAAGGTCTCCGAGGCAGCCAGGGTGTCGATATAACTTTCAGGAAATACCGGGGTGTTGTTCACGGAGTAAAAATCGATCAGGTTGGTGCCTTTGGGGAAAATGTAAAGATTGAGCCCCTGTTCCCGCATGATCTTCCGGGTTTCGTTCTCACTCGCCTTGCTAAGGGTGAACACCGCTGTCGATACCGTAGAGGCTGCCACCACGGTGAGGAGAATAACCAGTGAATTGACTTTCCGGAAAAAGAGCTCCTTAAATACCAGTCTGAAAATGTTCATAATGCTTTCTTTTTTTTGTTTCTCCGCAGGATGCGAAAGGTCAGTGCCGTCACTACCAGGAGGATGAGGATGCCGGTGGCCCCTATCGACCAGGTGAGTGAAGCATCTTCCTTCATCTCCATTTTTGGAGGCTGCCAGCTGTTCAGCCCGTCCCGCTGGTCGGTGAGCCATTTGGGAAGAGGCCTGGCTTCCAGAGAATCGTATGAAACGGTATCTTCCTGCATACTATTGGTGGATCAGGTGGGGATTCTCGTCGAGGATCCTGTTCACCAGGGCCGGACGGGGATTTTCCCACGATGTTTCACTCAAAATGCTGATGCCCGGAAGGTTCTCCTTGATGACGCAGCTGCAGTCGGCAGTTAAAAAACCGATCATCAGCCCGATGTTCTCTTCCGTAATTCCTTTGGCCAGCAACGGCTCCAGAACGCGGAACCTTCCGAAAATGCCGAAAAGCATCGGTTCGCGGATCTCCTTCAGGTCATCTTCAGTATGAAGCAACATCTGCACGAAATGGCGCTCTGTGTCACTGTTCCGGTCCAGTCCGGTGAGCGTGATGATAGAGCTGAAGGGCGACGCCGCAATACCCTTCCGGACCACCTCCAATCCTGCCTCATCTTTGGCTTTGTTGCCCGTGGTCAGGTATAGCAGCACGCAAAGCTTTCCCGCCATCAGCTCGCCGGCAATTTCCTTTCTCAGCGGGGAAGCGGCAATTCCTTTCAAGGATTCCGGGTTTTCGTACTTCGCTACCAGCCGGTTGTCGTAATAGAGGGCATATTGCAACGAAGGCCCCTCCTCGTTCCGGACTTCCCGGAAAACCATATTGGCTTTGCGGGATTTGCTTTCCAGTTCCCTGTGCGACTGTTTTACCGTTTCGGGAATGGCTCCCTTGTGGGTACAGACCAGGAGGTACCTGTCGGCGGGAGCGTTGAGCAAGATCCATTCCGACACCCTGGTGGAGCAGGCCAGACTGAGGATCGCTGCAAGGAGGATTATTTTGAGTTCCAAACGGTTCATTTTCTCTACTTATTTATTTCCGGAATCATTTTTCCGGATCAGTTCCAACCCTGAAATCAGGGTGTTTCCTTTTGAGGGTGACAATTCCAGCTTCAGGGTTTTGCCGGCTTTGACACCCCGGTAAGTCAGCACCACCTCCTTGTCGGGTTTTCCGGCCTGGCCGGCAATGTCAAAATTGCGGGTAACCTCCTTTCCCTGAAGGGAGATGCCGAAGACCCTATCTCCGGGACGGAGGTTTCCGGGTTCCGAGAAGTAAAGTTTCACCGTATATTCCGACTCCTCTGTAACGGGTTCCTCCGAGAGGGTGATTTCCAGGGAGCGGATCCCTTCCAGGGCGCTGGCACTCACCCAGGGAGTCTTTTCCGAGATGACGGAGAATGGCTCCTTTCTGATTTTCCGGAAGCCTGCCGTATCGATTTTTATTCCGATGCCGGGAGGTATCCCTGACACGTGCGGATATTCAAACCACAACACGTCGTCGGGTGAACTCCGGTCACCCGGGGCATTGAAGTTAAGCCCCAGCTTTTGGATGGGTTTCCCGTCCCAGGTATAATTGCTGTTGGTCCAGTAAGCCATCCACGGCATGTGGGCAAGGGCAAGGGAGGTCTGGTTCTGGTAAGGACAATGACAGGTGCGGGTATAGTCGGGCGAGTTGAGTACGCCGTCGGCCACGATCAGGTTGGTGGAGCATCCCGGCTTCCACCCTCCCAGGCTGCCGGTTCCTTCGAACGATTCCAGGTTGATGAATCCTGCGGAAGCAGACCTGAAGGTGAGCAAATATTCGCTTGCCGATACGATTCCGCATCCGTACTCCCGTTTGAAACTCCACTTCAGCTCCTCTCCGGTTACCGGATCCGTTTCCATCAGCGGCTCACCGGTAAGCAGCCGGAATCCCTCCCCGTTGGTGAATATTTTGTCATTGTGGATGATGGGGGGATTTCCATATTTGATCTCCCTGTCCCAGATTTTCTCACGGGTGAGCGCGTCGTAGACGATCATCCGCTTACCCTCCTCCCCGTTGAGCATGTCGCGCGACGGGCGGGTGGCCTGCAGCAATAGTTTGTATTTTTCGGAGTACCCCAGCCAGGTTCCGAAAACATCGTTTGTCTCTTCATGGAGGATCTCACCCGTGGAGGCCCTGATGCAGAGCAACCTGGAGCCTTCAGGGGGACTTTCCCCCCTCCTTCGCAGTTTTGTTTCCAGGTACTGGGGCAACTTGTCGAGGCAAAAGAGGATGCTGTCACCGGCAATCACCGAATTGTGGAGGAAGCCATGGTTGGCATTCATCCGCCACAGCAGTTTCCCGGAAAACCGGTCCATCACCATCAGTTCCTGGCTGGCGCTCAGGTCGTAATTGGTGAATTTGGGACTTTTGATTCGTATCGAGTCGTTTTCAAGACCGTCAAATCCGGCGAAATTGTTCCCCAGTATCAGCAGGTTGTCATACACACCGATGTAGCCCAGTTCTTTGGTACTGTCGTCGCCGGTCTCAAACACGCGGGCGATTTCACCGGTCCGGATGTCGATGAGGTTGCATTTGTTCCCTTCGATGAGGTAGACAAATTCTTTGGTGGCGATGAAATTGGTGCCCCTGGCGTTGGATCCCGGGAGGTGAACCTGGTTGTATTTCGGGACGAGGGGAGTCTCCTCGTCGTAGGTTTCATCGTAATAGACCAGCCACGAGTCGTCCATGAGTCTTTCGAATTCCCTTTTCCAGAGAACCCTGCCGGTATATACATCGCGAGCGCTGAGGCTGTTGATGCCCTGGATGATCAGTCTCCCGTCGATCACCTGCTCTCCCGGACCGTGCCCATGTCGCGGGAGCACGTCGGCGTTGGAATTCCCCCCGAACCATAAAACCCCCAGGGGTGCTTTCACCAGCTGGTCGTCCGATTTCACAGTATTGGCTATATCCCCGTAGTTGTGGGTCCACGAGGCGGCGCCTTCCAGCGGTCCGGTGCGCGAAATCCGGTAAAAGCCGTCTCCGGCCTTTGTGGATACCCCGGAAAGCCGGAGGTCGCGGAAGCCTTTCACCAGCTTTTGCTGCTGCTTTCCTTTGGCGCAGAGGAGGATGGTCCCATCGTAAGGCCGGGTGGATCCGTAAATCTGCATCAGCAGGTCGCTGTCGCCAAAGCCTGTATAGCAGGCATCGGTGACCACGACAAGCGATGCGAACCAGGAGGGAAGCGAGGGGAAACTCCCGTCGTAATGGAGAAAATGGGCCCTTTCGGAGGTGATGCCTGCCTTGTCGAATTTCTCACGAAGCTGGCTGACTATTCCGGCATCCCTGTCATAAATCACCAGGTTGAGCCCTGTTTCTTCCAGCAACCCGCTGAGGAGTGCGGGATTGTCACCTCCCAGCACCAACGCGTAGCCTTCCGTAATTCCAGCACTCCCGATCATCTTCCTGATTTTTGGGGTGCTCTTTTTTAATGGAATTCGTGCAGGACTCTCTTTCCGAACTTCATCTGCCGGTGTGTCGCCGAAAACCATCAGGGTGCCGTCGCCGGTCACTGCGACCAGTTTACCCTGTGCAGCCAGGAGGCGCTCCACTATTTTTTCCGTGGGGTAACTCCACACCACTTCAGGTTTTTTACCGGGAACGAGCCTGACAGCCGTGATTCCCGAACTGTCGGCGGCATAGAGACAGTTTCCGGCTTTGATCAGGTCGTTCGTGGCCGGCACATCCAGTTGCCAGAGGGTATCCAGCTTGTTGTCAGGAGATGACTGCACGGCGGTGATGCCCTTGCCGGAGAAGTATATCCTGTTGCCCTCCACCACCGGGTATTCCCCGGCTCCGGAAAGGAGTCTGTTGCCGGTTTCGGAGTCGTACATGGAGGTGACCCTGCCCCTGTGGTGGTTGAAAAACAGCTTGTCGTTGGCGCAGGTGAAAGCCCCGCCGGATTTTCCGCTGGCCGCAAGCTGGTAATAGAGCTCTTCGCCGGTATGCCGGTCGAAGGCGGCAGGAACGGAACGTCCTCCCGCCACCAGCAGCCTGTGGCCGCTCAGGGTGAAAGGACCCTGCGGCGCTACGTCGGCAAATGCCGGCGACTTGTGAGGCTGGAGGATGTAGTTGCTGCCCGTACCCTCATTTTTCCAGATGATCTCCCCGGTAGCGGGATCGAGCGCATAGATGAAGGTCCCCATCAGCGGGAAAATGCCCGCAGCGGTATAAAGGATCCCTTCGTGGATTACGATGCCGCCCCGTGCCGGCCACATCGAGATAAGCCGCTTGTTCCCAAGGAGTTTGTTTCCGAAAGGGGCGAGCTGCCTCTTCCAGACCAGGGAACCGTCACGGGCATCAAGGCAGTAACAATGCCCGTCATCACCCGTGAAATAGAGTTTTCCCCCGTCGACGGCCATAGGAAGCCTGACCGGTCCGTCGGCATAATAATGCCACCGTTCTTTTCCGGATTGCAGGTCGAGCGCCACCACTTTGTCGTGGTCGTTGAAACCGATGAAGAGGGTATTGCCGGCCACTACCGGCTCGAAGATGCGGTCATACTGCATCAGGTTCTGGTTCAGGGGGTCGTCCCAAACAGGGGTGCGGGCACCATAGGTAACCTGCCACTGGAGGTGAAGGGTACCGGCAAGCTGCTCCGGCGTCGACGCCGTCCGCCCTGCATCGTACCGCCACATGGGCCAGTCATGGGTCTGTCCCTGTAAAACTGGGGGAAAGCCCAATATCCCCGCGATCAAAAAAAACGATGCAAAACGAAAAATCATCCGACCGATAATTGAGAAATCACATGTTCCGTTTCAAAAATAACAAAAATAGCGGGCTTCGGATGACGAACCCGGGGCGCAGCGGGAAATAGCCCGAAAATTCCCGTTTTTTACCCTCCTGTGTTTGCAAATCTTTAAGATTTCTGTTTATCAGACCTGTGGGGAGGAGTCAGATATATTCTCCCTGAAATATTCATTAATCTTGCACCCCTGTTTCTGAGAACCGTAAAATTTTCAGTAACTTGCTAAAATTCATACCTTTATTTTATAGAAATGGAATGGTTATCCAACTTGCTCTTCACGGAAGGCATTGCACATACCCTCTTGTTATACTCCCTGGCCATTGCGCTGGGGGTGCTTCTGGGGAAAATCAAATTTTTCGGAATCTCGCTCGGGACCACTTTTGTGTTGTTTGTAGGGCTTCTGATTGGTCACCTGGGCTTTACCGTCAACCATGAGGTGGCTGATTTCATCAGGGAATTCGGGCTGATTCTCTTCATCTACTCCATCGGCATGCAGGTAGGTCCCGGTTTTTTCTCCTCCTTCAAGCGGGGGGGCATGCAGCTGAACCTGCTGGCCGTGGGAGTGGTGTTGTGCGGGGTGGGAGTTGCCATTGCCCTGTACTACCTCCTCGGCGGGCGCGTTTCAATGCCCATGATGGTGGGAATCATGTCGGGGGCCATTACCAACACGCCGGGACTGGGTGCGGCACAGGAGGCCCTGCGCCAGGTGTTTGAGGCAGGACAGATTGCCGAAGTTCCCCAGATCGCCCTGGGTTACGCAGTGTCGTATCCGCTTGCCGTGGTGGGTATTATCCTCTCCATGGTGGTGATCCGGATTCTCTTCCGGATAAAGACCGCCCGGGAGGAGGAGGCCCTTCAGGCTGCCAGCGAAGAGACCGGTGAAAAAGTGGAAAAAATCACCCTCCGGCTCACCAACAAATCGGTCAGCGGCCGCCGGCTCCATGAGATCAAAACCCTCGTAGGCCGGAAATTTGTCATCTCGCGAATGATGCGCAACGGCAACTATGCAATTCCCAAAACCGACACCATCCTGGAGGAAGGGGACCTTCTGCTGGTGATTGCCGCCGTGGCCGACATCGAACCGGTGACGGTATTCATCGGCGAGAAGGTGGAGATGGACTGGAAACCTTCCGAAAAGCACCTGGTGTCGCGGCGTATCGTCATCACCCGGAGCGAAATCAACGGGAAGAGCCTGGGATCCCTCCGTCTGCGCACCCTCTACGGGGTAAACATCACCCGTGTCCACCGTTCGGGTGTCGACCTGCTGGGAAGCCCCAACCTGGTGCTTCAGGTGGGTGACCGTGTCATGGTAGTCGGGGAACTTGAAGACATCGAAAAGGTGGAAAAATTCCTGGGGAATACACTCAAAAGACTGAATGAACCCCATGTGATCACCATCTTCTTCGGCATCTTCTTCGGCATCCTGATTGGCAGCATTCCCTTTTTCATCCCGGGAATCCCCATGCCGGTTAAGCTGGGACTGGCAGGAGGACCGCTGATTGTCTCCATTCTGATCGGACGGTTCGGCTACCGGCTGAAGCTGATCACCTTTACCACCCAAAGCGCCAACCTGATGCTCCGGGAGATCGGGATATCGCTCTTCCTGGCCAGCGTGGGCATTCTCTCAGGCGGGAAATTTGCAGAAACGGTATTCTCCGGCGAAGGGCTCCTCTGGGTGGGAATCGGCTTCACCATCACGGTGCTCCCCCTGCTGATCATGGGTTTTATAGGACGCAAATTTGCGAAACTGAACTACTTCACACTCATCGGACTTCTGGCAGGAAGTACCACTGACCCGCCTGCCCTGGCGTATGCCAGCTCAATCGCCAACAACGACCAGCCTGCCGTTTCCTATTCCACGGTTTACCCGCTGACCATGTTCCTGCGGGTCATCCTGGCCCAGCTGCTCATCCTGGCATTTGTATAAATCCGGCAGCAGCGCTTCCTTTTTTATTCCACCTTTACCCTGATCCCTTCGGAATGGGCCCCGAACTGCGGGGCATACATGCACTGTACGCTGGTAATCCCGTTCGAGAAATCGCCCTTTTGGGTGGCATACAGCCGGTATTCAAAGACATAACTCCCCTTGGGCAGGTATTCGATGAAGAAGTGGGTGGCCGCATCGCGAGTCGACTCATAGTAGCCCAGTCCGGCCTGCCAGCGGTACCCCGACAGCACATTCAACGGTTCAAAAGCCGAAGCACGCATATCTTTCAGGTGGACATACTCCATGGCGCGGTCGCTTTTCAGGATCACCCGCACCACCACCTTGTCACCCACCTGCAGGGGAGTGCTTTCCGTGATCTTTTCCAGCTTAGGCCCTTCAGGAGTGTTCACCTCTTTGAAGAGTTCCTTCGCCAGGGAGAGGGGTGTTTGGGCAGGGGTGATTTTGTCAAGCTGCTCGAAATACTGCCAGTAAAGCGCTCCCCAGGCGATGCCGGGATTGGGGTTCTGCACGGTGACCCGCCCCAAGTCCGGTGAAATCTCCTTTCTCTGCCAGCTGGTCTTGAAATAGCCGGTTCCCGGCTCGGGCTTTGTGCCCCCTTCCATGGTTGGATTCACCTGCGCTCCGCCCACCGTGATGCTTACGGGCCGGCTCTCCGTCAGCAGGGAAGTCCCCCGCTTCAGTAACGCGTAAACCGCATCTGCAGTGGCTTTCGTCGTCTTCCAGTTTTGGGTCTCCTTCTGTTTCAGCAACCAGACCTTTAACTCGTCCACAATGTGGGTGTCACCTGAGATCTCGTCATAGGCCTCGATAAGCAGGGCCTGGGTCTCCACGGGCGCCTCATACCAGAACCACCCCGGTTTGTTGTCACGCCAGTACATCCCGGTCTCCTCGTTGCGGAGCGAAGTTTCGGTCAGCGACCGGAGGATCAGGTTTGCCATGCGGGAATCTCCCATCCGTTGCAGGACCAGGGCCGTCATGGCCTTCTCGTAAATGGAGCTGGTTTTCCAAGCTTTTTTGGCCTGGGTTTTGTAATACTCCACCATCTCCTTCAGCTTATCCCCGAAGGGGTGCGAGGAGAGGAAGAAACTGCGGGCATAGAGGTAGTGGATATCCCCATAGCCGGTCTTCCCTTCCTTGAGATAGTCAGGATTCTCTTTTTTGAGTTTGTTGAACGTTTCCAACTCCTTTTCGTCGAGGAAACCGATGGCTTTCGACACCATCCCGGAGATTTCCCCGTCTTTGCAGGGATCTACGGCCTTCATTTGTCCAAGGTGTCCGATACCGGTGAGGATATGCCGGGTAATGGTTTCACTCTGAGGCATTCCCGGGAACCAGGGCCATCCGCCCTCTGCGGCCTGCATCTCCGCCATTTTCCGGAGGGCGGCCTGTTGCTCCCCGGCCATTTTAGCAGCATCGAAAAGAAGGCCGATCCGTTGTTTGCGTTCACCTTCATCCGCCGCATCACGCACCCAGGGGGTTTCCTGGAGGATAACGGCTTTCAGCGCTTCATTCTTTTCCAGGTTCGATTTCAGGGCATCGGGTGAAATGGTTTTCCAGGCATCGAAAACCCTGCGAATGGCCGGATCGCTTTGATCCAGCGAGGAAGCCAGGGTGTTGGCATAGTAGCGGCTGAAAACCTGCTCGGCGCATTCATGGGGAAATTCCATCAGGTAGGGCAGCGCCTGAACGGCATACCATGCAGGGTTGGAGGTGTATTCCAGGGTAAGCCGGTGATTACGCAGGGTGGCGCTCTGGTTGCCCGGGTTCACAAGCTTGTCGAAGGTGAAACTTTTGGTGCTCCGCTCCCGCACAGGCAAGGGAAGGGATTCCGTGACCAGCATGCGGTTGGTAAGGAGCGGCAGGGGGGCTTCCTCGCCATCGGAGAAATTGCCAGCGGTGGCTGTGATCCGGTATACCACCGCTTGAATTCCTTCCGGGACGGTGATCTTCCAGCTGACGGCCGCATTTTCCCCTTCTGCCATGCTGAAATCGCGGACCGGGTTGGTCAGCTTCATCAGTTGATCGATGGGTGCCATGGTCAGGGCATCAAAGAAATGGAGTTCGGCAGTGCCGGTCAGCGGTTTGCCCGACAGGTTGGAAACCATGGCCGAAAATTCCAACCCGTCGCCTTCCCTGAGAAACCTGGGGGCGTTGGGAAATACCATGATCTCTTTTTGGGTGATCAGTGATTTTTCGATCATCGCGGTTTTCAAGTCTGACGTATGTGCCAGGCCCATCATCCGCCAGCGCGTCAGGGCTTCCGGCATGGTAAACCGGAGAATGATCTCCCCGTTTTCATTGGTGGCGAGTTGCGGAAAGAAAAACGCCGTTTCCCTGAAGTTGGTCCGGGGTTTAGATGGGGGAAGGTCCGGGGTTTCCTGAGGAAGTGCCGCTTCGGCCACACTTCCAACGACACTTTCCTTCTTCTGTATGCCGAAAGCCACAACATTCACTTCACTCAAGTCACTCTCCCTGGAGGATGACAAGCCCCTGATGTAAAATTGCTGGTCGGCACCGGGAAACCTGCCTCCTCCTCCCAATAATTCACCTGAAAGCATCTCATAGTTTTTGATCTTGATCTCACCCCTTTGGCGCGGCACCAAAAAACTCACGCCTCCGGTATGGCCGAATCCGTTTCCTCCCCAGGCCGGAACCGCACTGAAGGGGTGGTAGAGCGAAAAATACCAATTGTGGGGGGCAAAAATGTCGAGTGATGCATCGTACATCGCGGCCAGCAACTCCGCAGCCGCCAGATCCCGGCTTTTATCCCTGATGGTAATCCTCCATTCCTCTTCCTGTCCGGGCAGCAGTTTGTCGCGGAAACTTCCCACGGTGATGTCCAGTTCCTTGTTGGAATAGGGAACGGTTATCATCCCTTCTTCCTGGAAAAGATGGTTGTCTTTGACCATGATCACCCGGATACCGATATTCCCCCGGTCGGCTTCCGTCACCGGAATGTCGATGCGAATCTGTTCGTTGTCGATCTTCAGATAGCGGTAGCGGGGTTCACTTCCTTTGGAGAAGATGGCCACCTTGGCCCAGGCTTTCCGGAGGGGCGATGCCACCAGGAAGGAGGCGGTTTCTCCGGGTTCCGCCTTAGGGGTGAGGAGGGTGACCGTCAGCGGCTTGAAGGAGACAGTTTTTCCTTCCCCGGGAGAGAAGAGGGTGAAATGGTGGGTATGGTTTACCGCTTTCCCGAAGGGATCGGTGGTGGTGATTTTCAATGCATAATGGCCCGGCTGTAACTTCCGGAGGCCTGGAACGGAAGCATTTCCGGGAGTTTCGAAAGATGCGGAAAGCACACTCTCCCCTTCTGCCCAGGTGGATCTGTCCTCTTCGTCACCGTAAATTTCTCCGGGAAACAGCTCGCGGAACTCCTTCTCTGTTAGGGTATGGCGGTCAGGTTTGTCAAGCAGCCGGGGATAGAGGAACCGGGCGGGAGAGGTCAACTTCACAACGGTTACCTTGCCTGAAGCCTTCTCCGGAACCCCGTTGAGGTTGGTGGTGGTCACCTCTATATCGGGCGCCTCTGCCCTGTTGACCGCTTCGGTAAGGTTTGTGGAGACCAGCAGGGATTCTTCGCCCGCACTTACCGTGGTCTGGCTCTCGTGGGTCTCCCCGTTTATCGAGGTAACCG
>CAYYJE010000058.1:16513-18811 GCA_964472165.1 uncultured Prolixibacteraceae bacterium
GAGGGTGCGGCTGTCGCCTTCCATATCCATGACGATCCCCTTGAACCAGACGGTTTGCCCGGGACGGTAAATCGCCCGGTCAGTGAAAAGAAAAGTCCGGGTGAACTTTTGTTCTTCGTTTTCATTGTAATACCCGGCATAGCTGGTCCGGGTGATGAACTTCTCCTTCCCCAGGGCCAGCACCAGGTAATAGGGAAGATTGGTCTGTTTGTCACGCTCCATTTGCAGGGTTCCCTCTCCCCGCGAATCGGTAAGGATGGCGGCTCCGGGTTGATCGGTATATTTTTGCCACGAGGTGGAATATTTCCGGAACCAGGGCTGGACCTTCACATTCTCAACCGGAGTACCTTCCTCCCTGTCGAGCACGATGATATCGAGACCTCCCTTTTCATTTCTTCGTTCTGACACCGACAGGCGGCTGCTCCAGATGTTCCACATCGTCAGGTGCGCTTCCGGCTCAAAATCGGGGGTGGATGAGGCTGCCACCAGGTAATAACCGGGTTTCAGGGCGGGAATCATCACTTCTGCGCTGTGGGCCCGGTAATCGCTGTCGGGGGGAAGCACGATTTCCCATGCCTTGATAAAGGGTGTGCCGAGGATCTCCTTCAGCTGCTCTTCCCGCGGCTTTGACTGTTTTTCCAGCGCATCCGATGAATTAAGCGGGAAAATCCGGAACCACACCTTTTCCAGATTCCGGTATTTCAGCAGGGCCAGCGACGGTTTCCCGGGGATCACCGCCACGGGACCGTCAGACCCAATGTTGGTCTGCTTAAGTCCTTCTGCGACAATGGTGCAGTTATGGGCCCCGTCGGTGCCCGGGTACACCTTCGCACAGCGGTCAGCCCATTCGATGGCTTCTTTGTACTTCCACCGGTTAACTCCGGTATTCAGCGGATCATTGATGTTTCCTTCATCCCTCAGCCGGGTGACAAGCTGGTAAATGACATCTGCAGCAACAGGTTGTTTTTCCCAGGTCCGGATCAGGTCCAGAAGAGCGCCGGTATACAAACTCCCTTTTTGGGGAAAGGAGGTTTTCCGGTGGACCCACGACAAACGTGCCAGGTCGGCATCGACAAGGGCTTCCTCATTTTCCGGATCTCCGGCGCGAAACCGGAGAAGCTCCCGGTAAATTCTGAAAGCCTGGAATTCCATAGACGCCTCATCGCCTTCCGGAAGGGGGATTTCTATAAAGTCGGCAAGCGGGGAAAAAAAGCAGGGATCGTTCAGCGTAAATGTGTGAACGGATTTGATGGCCTCCGGTTTGGTGCCCGTGAAGTAATCAAGGGCCCTGAAGGCGAGGAAATCATAGAGGGTAGGCCGGTATTTCCGGCTTTTCTCATCACTGTCCAGGATGGCCTGGTAGCGCGAAAGCGGAAGATCCTTCAGGGTATCCGCAGCAGAGAGTGCCAGTAAATGGTAATGGGTGATGATCTTTGCAAAACGGGAGGCGTCCCAGGTGGACAGGTCGGTGGAAGTGTCACCGGCAAGGGGTGTCCGCTGGTTGATCTGCCAGCGATTTGCCTGGTAGAAGTTTTGGTACATTCCGGCCAGCACCGACCAGAGAATCTGTCTGACCGGAGTGGCGCTGCCAATGAGTTCCTCTTCAATAAATTTCATGGCCTCCTGTTGGCTCCCTTCCAGGTAATTTTCCTCGATTCTGGCTCTGTACAGGAGGGCTTTGATCAGCTGATCCTCCTGTTTTTTTGCTTTGCTGAGGTGGTAAATCTTCATCACTTCTTCGCGTGCGGTCTGGAGCTGTCCCAGGTTTTGCAGCGAATCCACCTTTTTCCATGTTTTGGAATAGTCGTCTTGTGCCATTGTGTGAGTTGTTAACAAGAAAAGGATGATGCCGGCAATTGCTGTTCTCATGGTTGCAGAAATTAACAGGTTTAATCCCGGGAACAAAATTGCTGCCGGGAAACTCCATTTCACATAAAATTCGGATAACAGGGAGGATCAAAAACTGTGCCAGTATGATATGACTGCGGCGTTCAAATGCCTGCGGCGTTCCACTGCCTTCGGCTTCGCCTCGGCGTTCAAAGGTTCAAAGGCACTGCGTGCCGTTCAAATGCCTGCGGCGTTCAAAATGCCTGCGGCGTTCCACTGCCTTCGGCTTCGCCTCGGCGTTCAAAGGTTCAAAGGCACTGCGTGCCGTTCAAATGCCTGCGGCGTTCCACAGTTCCAGGTTATGTCCGGATTCACAATACGATACCTGATTCAGTAAAATGGAACACGCATAAACGCGGATGAAACGGATTAAGCGCACCAGGGACACGAAGGCTACCTTTGAACGATTTT
>CAYYJE010000059.1:0-18787 GCA_964472165.1 uncultured Prolixibacteraceae bacterium
TGGCCCTTACTGCAGGCCAGTCATAATCCATCGCCTTCTCCGCCTTTTCAATATAGGATGTCCGGACGGATTCCGGCAGATTATTCCAGAATTCACGGCTTTTGTAAGTCGGGAAACCCAATTCTGAAAAATCTTTCACCAGCACTTTCCCGATACCGATTTCAGCTGCTTTTTTTTGCAGAATATCTCTTTTCTCTGCAGAAAAACCGGAAGTCAATAATCCGGAAAGGAGAAGGAATACAATAAATCTCTTCATAATTGTCGTATTAAGCGTGTAACAAATTAATGGTTTGTTTTTCCCTCCAGGTCACGTTTCCGCTTAAGCGCTTCCAGAAAATAGTAATCGGCATAGTTGAGGGGAACATCCACCTCAGAATTATGGGGGATGCTTCCCACCGAATGCATCAGCAGAAAATTCCCGTTTTCACCCAACACCGCCCTGAAGGCAGGACCCGCCAGTGTTTCCATGATCAGGTCAGCTTTAGCCTTGTAATATTCAGGCTTCGAATAGGTGGAAAGTTCGTACAATGCCGAAGCCATAATGGCGCCTGCCGAAGCATCGCGAAGGGTATCCGGAATCCCGGGAGCGTTGAAATCCCAGTAAGGAACTCCATCAGCAGGGTAATTGGGATGGTTGGCCACAAACTCAAAAGCCTTTTCTGCCTGATCCAGGTATTTTTGGTCACCCGTAGCCCGGTATGTGATCGTATAACCGTAAATAGCCCAGGCCTGGCCACGGGCCCACGCCGACTCATGGGAGTAACCCTGGGCCGTTTCCTTGTGCCTGATGGTCCCGTCGGCCATGTTGTAATCCACCACATGCCAGGTGCTGTAATCAGGCCTGAAGTGATTTTCAATGGTTTTGTCAGCATGGGATACGGCGATGTTGTAAAAGGTAGAATCGCCCGACAGTTCTGTGGCTTTAAAAAGAAGCTCCAGGTTCATCATGTTGTCGATAATCACCGGGCACTCCCATCCTCTTTCTGCCTGCCAGCCACCCACGTTCCACGACTGGATGATACCGGCACCCAGTCTGAAACGGGTGCAGAGCGACTTTGCGGCCTGTATGATCACACCTTTATACGCTTCGGTGCCTGTAAGCCTTAATCCGTTGCCATAACTCGACCCGATCATGAATCCTACATCATGATGCGAAGTCAGATACTGAATCGTATCCAACGCTTCGGAATATTTTACACCCAGCTCCTTCCACTTCGCATCACCGGTCAGCTCGTAGAGATACCACATGCTTCCGGGGAAAAATCCGGAGGTCCATTCCTGAGGCCTGATGTATCTGATTTTTCCGTTGATGAGGGTCTTGGGATTCAGAATTCTTCCCGAATCTTCAATGGCAGCCACCTGCATACCGTATTGAGCCGCTGCAAACTTCACATTTTCGTCGATAAAGCTTTCCGTTACTTTCTCCGTTTTGGTCCCGCACGACGAAATTGCGACAACTAAGGTCAGAAGGAGCAAATAAAAACCTGGTTTTTTCATATTGATAATTTTTAAAATATTGATTGTCTGTTTCTTCCTAAACCCTTTTGACAAATCCGCGACCTCCCTTAAAAACTGAGGATTACACTTTGTCCCTGGTACACCCCTTCGGGCAGACTTACGCATATGTCCGTCATACCCGTTCCGGCATTCCATGCTGCGTTGAACTGGTCGCTCACTTTCCCGATCCGGGAAGAGAGGGAGAAGTGAAACTTCGTCAGCTCCCTGTTGGGATCGGCCACTGAAATTTCAACGACCTTCGGCCCCTCCGTTTTAACCATGACAATTCCCGGGTTGGCTGCTGACAAGATCAGATCGCCCGGAAGGGTGATTGTCCCGGCCTTGTAAAAAACCACCTGGCTGATCTGCACCCCGGAATGATGAACAGCCTGAATGGATGAAGTATTGCTAAGTATCCTCAAATTGTTTTGAATGCCTGCTGACATCTGTTCCAGCTTAACGCCCGGCATCACAATGTACTGGTACACGCCGTTGCCCGGACGGTTTCCATGGTCGATCCAGAGCTTAAATACATCGAGGCTGATCTCCTCTTTCGGGGAATCGGTTTGTTTGTTAATGGAATACCAGCTCCCCGACTGAGTTTGATTCGAGAGGTTCACCTTTTGGGGTTCCGGGAACAGATAGGCTATTCCATCGTGGTATACCCACGAAACCTGGTCAGGCTGGTGTTCCCCTTTTTCCAACACCTTACTCCCTGCAGCAGTTCCGACGGTTACGTCACCGCGTAAGAAACATTGATTCAAGGTAGTGACCACAGGCAGGTTGGTGCGCGACTTGATGGAAGTTCCCAGGCAGACATACGCCTCATCAAAAAAGAACCAGGCTTTACGGGCTGACAGCGGATCGTGCGGACTTCTGAAATCATACCCCACTGCCCCATACAAACCATTGGTAACAGCTCCTACAAAATCGGTCAGTCCCTCTTTCTGGATCTCACTGGCCGCCGGGAGTTCGGGTTTTTGAAGGATTGTGGTCCCGGGAATTTTCTGCCAGTCCAGAACCGGAGCGATATTCAGGTACTCGTCACCCCTCATGGAAATGTGGTTGGTGCCATCACCCCGGTGGTGATTCTTCAACCCTTCGCTGTTGTATGGTTCCTCCATGTTGCGGTTCCGGGTGGAGTGCATCCTGACACTCGTATACCAGCCGGGCCTCTGGTGGACGTAATGTTCGGTCTGCCAGAAGAATTTTGAAAACGATGGTATTTCAGCAACCTCCCCCCCTCTGATCTTTATGATATCCTCCAGTTCGCCTTTGCGGTAACTGGTTGTCAGCATCAGTCTTTCGGGAGTGGAGGAGCCATATCCTCTTCCGCTTTCGCGCCGGCTGATATCCCGGTTTTTGATTCCTGTATCACTGAATTTCCCAAATACCATCTGTTTACACATCCCATCGAGGTAGTAGTCAACCAGTTGATTAATTTTAGCTTCGGAGAAGGCATACTCCGTTCCTGCCACGTAGGCAGCCCACTCGGCGAAAGCTTCGGCATATCCCTGGCCATAGGAAAGGGTATTGTTCACCCGGTCTTCGCGATGATGGAAACTGTAATCGTGTTGCATACCGCGGAAGCCGGTGGTAAACTTGAGTTCTCCTTCGATCACCCTGATGACCTGGTCAAACCGTTCTTTGTCACCATTGAACAACAGATTTTTGGCCAGTATACCGGCAATTTTGATGCGGTCACCGCTGGGCCTGGCTCCGGAAGCATCCAGATGGGCCCTCCCGATGATCGGTTGTGTTTTGGCCACCAGCTCCTCCGGAAGTTTGTCACCGATCAGCAACATCACAGCCACCAGGTTAGTGGGTGTACCGATCTGGTTATGCCACCAGTTGTCGCAAAAGAAATCATTCCGTACCCAGTAGGCAAGTGCCGCCTCTATGGTAGCCTTTACCTTTTTGCTTTTGAAGTAATCCGAAGAGCGGAGGTTGTATGCCCTGGCAAGCGTCACCAGGGCGGAAGAATGGCGGCTGTGCTGGAATCCCTCCCTCGAAAGATCGCTGTAATCGATTCCCGGCCAGGTGCTATCGGCCCTGAATGATTCCACGAGTATTTTCACATGGGCATCATCGGATTCCCCTTTCAGCAGGGATTCTGTGACCCGTTGCCTGATCCTTTCAAAATCTGTCACCGCAGAGGTACCCTGAAAGGCTGATGCGGCAAAAATAACCAGGATCAGGAGTCTGAGTTTGCTTGGCATAGTATAGTGTATCAAGAATTTATACCTTAATGAATTTACTCCGTTCCTGAGAGTCTGACCCTGAGTGTTCCCTCTCCGTCTGGCAGTGTCCATGCCGGGACACGGATTTCCACCCTTTTGAGTCCCTTAATCTGCCGGTCAAGTTCCATCGGGGCAGGATCCAAAGAAACCATGGAAAGTGTGAGGTCCGGATGAGAAAGGTTCTCCAGTTTCAACTGTTTCCCTCTGCTATGGAGGATGGCACCACCCTTTACGATTTCCACCTCAGCAGTGGTCATCAACTGCCAGGTAATACTTTTCGTTTTTTCAGAGGTTTTCAGCTGGTCTTCAATGGTAATGGATGCTGGTGTATCCTTGCGGAAAGTTCTTACCACGCTTTTCATGTTATCACCATATACGGCAGTCAGGTCAAAGGAGGCTTCCGGGGTGTTCCCGTCTTTGAAATTTGTCAGGAGAGCCTGTCCGTTGTTGACAAAAAGTGCGTCATTCACGGTAATGGTACTGTGCCCATGGTTGTTTTTCGTCAGCAAAGTCCACCGCTGGCAATCCTGGCAGCTTCCCCACAGGTCAAAACCTGTCCGCTCCAAGTCATGGTAGCCCTGGTTCCCCGGATCGATGACCCATCTGACGCTGTCCAGTTCGAATATAAAACTCCCGGCATCCATATTGCCATGGCTTGTGGTAGCCCTTCCTCCCTTGCCTCCGAAATAGAAGGACCGGGGATTTTTCTCCCCACCTGTAAAGATAACGATCGGATTAGAACCGTCACCTTTCCATGCAGCCGGGATTTTCGCATCACTTTTTTCCTCGTATTGGGAGAGCCACACCAGGGCTGCCCCCGAAATTCTCGACAACTCACCCAGGTTGGAGGTGGGCACAAGAAACCGTTCTTTCTCAAAAAAGGCTTTGTTGCCGGTTTTAGCAGCAAACCAGGCAAGGGTGACGTCGCCCGTGGCACTCCTTTTGTCCCCACAGTCGGCAAAATTGTAATACCATCCCGAAGGGGTATTCATCAACACCCGGTACAAGGCACTCTCTTTGAAGGCCGGATAGGCCGCAAGTCCGAAATCGGTTCCAAATGCACTCTCCAGCATTGCTGAAGTCACCACTGAAAAACTGGTGCCATAAGCCCAGTAGGTGGATCCTTCAGGATATACCCCATCGGGCGAATATTCTGCCAGTGCATGCGGCATCCCTTCAAGGGCACGGGAAATGGTAGCCGCAGCCAGCTCAGGATCTTTTTCGGCAATCGCGATCGAAGCTGCGATCATCCCGCCATTGCAGACCTGGTTCCAGTTATTGGTTCCAAATGCCCACCCCGGATTCTTTCCGTTTTCAGGCCAGCTGGGTTTGATCCCCTTTTCTATCAGTGCATTTTTTGCCATTTCAATGGTGGCACGGGGAAGTTTTCCTGCTGTCCAATCCACGGCAAAAGCCACTGCCATCGACATTTCAGCCACATCGAGATAGTGCGATGGATTCCAGTCTGAAAAATTACATACTGCAATGACCTCCTCATTGATCCGCTTCAACACCTTCGGATCCTTTTCCATCCTGTACACCATTCCCAACATATTGATGCGGTAGAGCATTTCCCGGCTTACCGACAGGAGGCGACGTCCTTCCAGCTTCCTCTCCAGAAGCGGCTTCTCCATGATCTTGTCCGCATTCAGCTTAATCGCCTGGTACATGTTTTGGATGACCGGATCAACCTTTAGTTTGTTTTTCAGCACTTTCTCATTGGCCGCGTTCAGGACCAGACGGGGCTGCGATTTGAGCAGGTTCTTCCGGAGATACTGCACCGACATCGGGTTGTCAAGTTTGGGGATTTCCTTTCCGTGAAGTGTGGGAAAACCCACCATGAAAAGCACGGCAATCAGTAAAGAAATTCTGGTTCTCATTCCTATGGTCATTAATGGTTTATACTTCATCGGTTGATTATTCTCTGTTTTTCTTGTTTCATTTTCTCATTACGGATCAGCAGCATACGGCCTTGAACGTCCTTTCACAGCGAATACCCTATTTTAAAACGCTTGCCGGCTTCCGTCACTTCAATCTCCATTTCCCCGGTTGTACCGGAAGGGGCTGTCTTTATCATGGCTTTGATGGCCGGCACCTCCCTGTCATAGGGGGCCACCACCGTTACAAACCTTACACAGGGCGTTTGCGCATGCTTTTCAGTCCTGAACCGGTATGCCGGCCGGGGTTCCTTTTTGGTATACAGAAAGGAAACCTGGCCTTCTTCCTCCTCAAGAAGGAGATCCTTTTTATCCATCGCTTCCACCCACACATTCCAACCTGACTCATGTGCCGACTGGAAAGCGCGATTTTCAGTATCGGCCACCGCTTTACCGGGAGCCAGCTGGAAATGGAGGTCAATTTCGCCGGCAGCTGTTCCGGTGGCTTCGTCGACAATTACGAAATACCTCTTATCCACAAAAAAAAGGGAGCGCCGGTGAGTCAGATTTTCGTAGCTTTGATTCTCCACAACCAGGATATCA
Organism: uncultured Prolixibacteraceae bacterium; assembly: GCA_964472165.1. Classification (GTDB taxonomy): domain Bacteria; phylum Bacteroidota; class Bacteroidia; order Bacteroidales; family Prolixibacteraceae; genus UBA1413. The sequence continues at coordinate 6,218 of CAYYJE010000059.1, forward strand.
AGGGTTTCTCCGGGTTTCCACAAAAGCAGGCGTGGCGCATACAGGGAATTTTCGCCATTGAGGGTAAGGGTCTGGTGTACTTTCGTTTGACGGAACCAGGCTCTGTTTTCGCGGTCACCGCTGTAAATGTAACTGCCCCCGTCGGGCATCAGGTTCCGGCCTCCGGCAAACAATTCAAATGTGCCATTGTCGGGTTGGCAGTGGCCGCCTCCGTCGGGTCCGCATTTTAAAACCAGGCAGATGGCATCTTCTTTCCAGCTGCTCCGCATGGAATACAATCCGCTGTAAGGAAGCGCCCAGGCGAGTGAATCAGGCATTCTCCCTTCACGGCCATCCGTGGCAAGATACAAAAAGTCTTCTCTGCCATATGAATCCGCCCACTCCCTGAACCTGCCACGGTACTGTCCGGGCTTACCTGCCCAGGCATCGCCAAACTGTGCGCTGGTACCATCGGGATGCCCCAGTTTCATCGGCACCTCACACATTTTTTCAATCATCCTGGGATATGAAGGAGGAAAAACTTCTGACATTCCATTCATTTTCGCCAGTTCGAGGGTCCGGGAAAACCAGCCGATGCACCCCATGTGGTAACCGATGGCCAGCTCCCGCTGGTGTCCGTCGGGGTATACCTGCAGGGTGATCTCCTGGTTCAGTCTCCTTATCACCTCCTCTCTCCACGTCACCGCATCGTGAAACTCAGGAAAAGTGAAGGCAATGAAAGCCATTCCTTCCGCCTCCATCAACGCCCAGTTGCTCCTGGTGGTATATTTTGTCATCAGGTAGGTGGCATGGTCATCACAGCTGTTGAGGAATGCCACCAGTACTTCGGGCGTAAAAGAGGGGGAGTCAATGAAACGCTGGAAGAGACTGGTCCAGCTGGCCCCTCTGATGCCGGCTTCAATGGAACGCCAGGCATAGGCGTGCTCCTTGTCATTCGGATTTTTACGGGTCCAGTCCAATAACTGGTTTCCCCACTCACGGGCATATTTCTCATCACCGGTATGCCAGTAAGCCCTCGCCAGCGAATTCCAGAATCCCATGCGGTTAAGCTGCCAAACCCACTCGTTGTCGGGAACAGGACGGGTTCCCCAATTGATGTCGTCACCGCAGAAGTAAGGCGGATAGGCCGGCTGGCCCACAAAAATGTGCTTCAGGGCATTGTCGGCAGCCACCATATCTGCTTCACCGGCACTTTTCCCCAAACCTTCCAGCCTGGATTTCCGGTCAACGGGATGAATCACATGCTCCCTCTTTCTGAAGTAATGTAAAAGCTCCTCTGCGGCCTTCACGGGATTGTCCCTGTTACTCCGGACATTTTCCATCCCCGGTGCATCGGTATTGATTCCGGAGATCAGTCTGCTGACCTCCCGGCTGAAATCGGGAGAGTCGCCACGGGCATCAGACACCACTCCCACAAAAAAAAGGGCAACCATAAGGATCAAAATCCCCGGTCGCCTCCCTTTTAAAAAAAAATCCTCCTGACTCATATTCACCTCCCGGTTTTAATTCCGGCACCCCTTTAACTCCGCCTGACGGCATCCACAATGTAGGAACCGGATAAAAAAGTATTCCGTAAAAAAGCTACAACCAGGCATTTCTGCCCGGTTATAGCATTTTTATCCTTATTCTCAGAACTTTACCGGCGAATAGGTCTCCAGGACCACAGCCCTGTCCCTGATTACCAGCACATCGTCGGCCTCATAAGTTTGAGTGCCTTTCGTCACAGAAAATTTCAGCACAATCCCGTCTCTGGGTTTATTGTCCCACGTATAGGCTTTGGTCTTGAATTCTCCTGTACCCGAAGCGGTGTAAGCCGAACCTTCCGGGGCAGTAATGGTGCAATTCTTCCCGTTGAAAGTCAGAAGAAGAGTAACATCACCGGTAAAAAGAGAAGAATGGGGTGTCGTTTTCAGGGAAACCTGGTACCTTCCGGTAGTGATCAATTTAGAAACCGGATTGTATTCCACATATTTCTCACTGTAGGTTTTGGTTTCCAACACAGTACCCGTGGCATCCTTCACCTTACTGGCCCCATAATGGAAATAATTGCCATGGAATTCGTTGATGTATTTCACGGCAAACATGGTGATATTTTTGGGGACGATGGTCCAGTCGGAAGCAATCCGGGGATCGGCATTGGGATTGGTACTGCTGCCCACCAGAATCGTGTCCACATCATTGGAACCTGTAAGCCTGAGGGGTACCACATAGCCCAGGGTAATCGCCTTGGGATCATTAAAGAAAGCATCCGCCAACTGCACATCAACCCCGCCATTTAGTTTGCCACTGGGGATCACGATTTTACTGGTAGAACTTAACGTGTAATAACTGGCAGGCATGGCTTGAATCACATTGCCGGCAGCGCTGAATTTCACGTTGTTGCACAAACTGTTGTCCACCTGAAAGCTGAATTCCCTGTTCTTTTTGTTTTCGTACACTCCGCCCATGGCCACCGAAATTACGAATTTATGGGCGTTGTCGTTGGTGTTGTCATAGATATAATCGCCAAGGACAAGGGTTCTTACCGGAAACTGATAAGGGAAAAAGCCGGCGGTGTAATCGTAATCAGGATGCTCTTTCTCGAAATTTTCACATGCAAACAGCGCAGTCAGCATCAGTAAACCTGAAAGTATCTTTTTCATTTTTCTCATTTTTTACATTTTAGTTCCAACCATTATTCTGGACGAGATTGAATTTCAGGACCTCATTAAAGGGAATGGGACCGTAGTGCATATACTCGTTGTTGTAGGCACGGTCTTCCACCTTAAAAACGGTAAACTCCGACCCGTTGATCAACACGCCATTGGCAGGCTCGGTCAGGTCAGCCTTATACCGGCGCAGGTCCCAGAACCGGAATCCTTCGAAACAGAGTTCAAGGCGGCGTTCATTGCGGATCAGTTCGCGCATTTGCTCCTTGTCCGAAATGGATGCAAGATAGGCGTCAGGCTGTTTAATTCCCGCCCTTTTCCGGATGGCGCCAATCACATCTTTGGCAGAGAAGGCAAAGGAACCTGTTCCTGTGGGGCCCCAGGCTTCATTGGCAGCTTCGGCAAAGTTGAGATAAATCTCTGTCATACGGATATGGGTCTGGAAATGATCCTGGTTGGAGGTCACAGCCGGGTTGGCGTTCACCTCTTCACGGAGGAGTTTGCGGAGATAATAACCGGTTCTTGTAGAGGTAGGAATGGAGTCCACCCTGTTTTCTCCTCCGCCTAACCCTGTCCTGATGGTGGTACTTTTCATGGAACTGCCATGATAAACCACGTAGCGACCCAGGCGGGGATCCCTGTTGGCATAGGGAGAAGCCGGGTTGAATCCTGAACTTTCATGCATGATCGGATATCCGTTTGACATGGGAAATGCATCCACCAGGTTTTGGGTTGGATTGACTCTGCCGGAACCATACAGGGATGGAGGGAAATTGTTTTGCTCCCTTACTCGGTCGGAATAGATCGGCCGTCTCCAGAGAATCTCCTTCAGGTCAATGTTGTCGCCACTATTAAGCCTGGCGTTATCGACCTGGGCTTTCAGGTAAAAAATATGCCCATTGGGATCCAGACCGGAAATACCTCCGATATCAGTCAGCAACTCGCCATTGTATTGGGCGGCTTTTTCCCACAATGTCAGGTCGTTGGCAGGATTGAAAGCCGGGCTTGCAGCCAGTTGGGCCACTCTTCCCATGAATGCTTTCACATAACGCCCGCAAATCCGCTGCCTCGACATGTCCCCGAACACCGCATTGTAATTATTCACATCCGTAATATCCGTGAAGCCGGGAGGAAGGTTGGAGAGTGAGGCAATATTTCCGTAATCCATGGGAAGGTATTTCATGGCCTCTGTAAAGTCAGCATAAACACTGCTCACCGACTCTTCAAAGGTAGCCCGTGGTGTGGCAAAATCTTCCTGGGTTTCTACAAATTTGTTGTAAATGGGAATGCCGAGCAACTGACCGTTTGCACCGATACCGGCATGGTTCCTCAAAAGGAAAAATTTATGTACCCCCCTCATGGCATAGGCTTCTCCAGTCAAACGTCGTTTATAAAGCTCATTGATGGCCGGATTGGTCCTTTTCCAAACAATAGTATCCACAATTCCCAGAAACTCGTTGGCATACAGAATGGCCCGGTTGCAATTGTCCCAAAAATTCTGGGGATTGTAAATGGCCGACCATTCACCGGTAGCCATCCGCATGTAACTGTTGAACTTGTCGTTGGTAACGGCGTCATCGGTGGCCACTTCATCCCACCGGTAATCGTTGGTGGGCAGATAAGTATAGGCCCTGATCAGCAACCCTTCCGCAAAGGTGGGCTCTTTAAAAACTCTGTCAAAAGTACTGTGGTTGTCATTTTTCGGCTCCAGCATATCGCAGGCAGCGAGAACAATAAAAGAACCCAGCAACAATGATATTGTAATTCGTCTCATAATTGATCTTTTTTTGTTGTTTAAAAATCAGCTTTTAAACCCACGGAGAAGGAACGGTAGTATGGTTCGTTGCCTGTCCTCAGATCCCTGATCTCCCTGTTGGGAGCAAACTGGTAGACATCGGACGCATCCATAAAGAGTTTAAGATTTTTCAAACGCACATACCTTGCAAAATTCGAAGGCATGTGATAGGTAAGCTGTACATCCGTGATGGAAAAATAGTCGTTGTTGTAAAGCCAGAAACTCGACCTGCGGTGGTTGTTGTTGTTGGTCACCGAACTGATCCTCGGATGAGTGGCCCTGTCCTTGGTTTGAGGAGTCCATGCATCTTTCACCAGTTCCGAATATTTTTCATTGCCGTCGATCCAGTAGTAATCGCTTTCCCGGAAGGTATCAGATCCCATCCGGCCTTCCCCAAGCATGTAAAGGGTCAGGTTTTTGTAGGAAACCTTCAGTTGTGCACCCCCTGAAAACGGTGCCTGCCAGCGGCGAAGGTACACTTCATCGTTTGAATCAATCACATTGTCTCCATTCTGGTCCTTGTATTTGATATCCCCGGGTCGAACAGTTCCGAACAACTGGCGCGGACTGTTGTCAATTTCCGCCTGGTCCCGGAAAAAACCGAGCGCTTCCAGCCCGAAAGTAGCATCCACAGGCTGCCCTTTCCTGTACTGGTAATCATATGCCCACAGCTCATCCACCTTGGTTTGCTTTGAAGTCACATACAGCGCATTTACCGCAGCAAAGAAATTCCAGTCTCCGAAGGTTTTGTCGTAGTGGAGAGCTGCTTCAATACCCTTGTAGGTATTGATCCCAAAATTCTGATAAGGGATAAAGTCGCTCCAGAAACCGGGATATGTAGAAGAAGGGCGTGTGACAAGCCCGTCATACACATCATAAAAGAGGTTTACGTCTACGCCAATACTTTTATTAAAGAAAAGGCCTACCAACCCCAGGTTGACTTCTTTCCGCTGCGCGTAATCGAGGTTGGGATTGTCGGTCCAGTTTGACATGACTCCCGACCGGCTCCTGACGCCCTCGTTCCAGGCATAACTGCCTGAAGTGCCATAGCGGTTGTCGTAATAGAAGAAATTGCCGATCGGGAAATCGGAATTCAGGATTCCACCTGACAGTTTAAGCTTCAGGTAATCCACTACTGAAGAGGAGGAGAGGAAATCTTCGCCGCTGATTTTCCACCCCAAACCAAGAGTGGGAGAAAATCCTCCCCGCTGGCCTTCACCCAGTTTGACTGAGTTGACATAGGCGCTGCTGAAATCGATCAGATATTTCCTGTCAAAGGCATAAGAGACCTGTAATCCCACATGCGAATGTTTTACGCCCTGGAAATTCCCTTCTTCCTTGAAGTTGCTGCCATAACCGACCAACGAACCGGTCACATGGTGGAGTTCTTCGAAAGTCCGGTCATAACTGAACAGCCCATAAAATCCGAAACGGCGGTGGAAGAATGTACTGCCCACACTTTGCGTACCGGGCCGGGCATCTTTCCCGTGCTGCACGAGGCTGTCGATTTTGTCACTGGCATCCCAGAACGGCTCGTATACCGAATACTCATTGGCCACAGTCTGGTCAAACCGGGTAAAATAGTCGAAGCTGATGTTGGTATGGAACGACAATCCTTCGGTCAGGTTTTTCAGGTCGAAATCGACCCGGTTGTTAAATGAGAATTTCCGGGCCACCCTTTCATTCACCCCGCCTGCATATGCATCAGCAATTGCATTGGTGAGAAAAGTGGAATTACCTCCCAGAAGGTATTTGCCATCCACATCATTTTTCCGTGCTTTCAGCAGGGGATTTTCAGGATCGATCAGATCAATAGGGAGCAAAGGGGCAAACTCATAAGGCCGGTTGTTGTTGGCAGCCCCCCAGAAACTTCCCCTTTGGCTCCTGTTGTTTGCGAAGATGGAAGATCCATCGATCGAAGTCTTGATCCGGTTGTTAATCCGGAGGTCCACATTGCCGCGAACATTAAAAATATTGTTGCGGGCATTGGACGCCTCCCCGAAATCGAGGATACTTCCGGCAGAGTACCACCCGATGTTGGAATAGTATTTGGCCACATCGTTTCCTCCGCCAAATTCTCCCATCAGGTCAAAATAACTCTTGTATTTATTCAGATACTCACTGGAATAGTAATCCACATCCGGATAACGGTATTTGTTTCCGCTCCTGTACTTCTGAATGACCGAATCAGGATAAGCGGGTGCCAGCCCATCGCTCTCTTTTGCCTTGTTGTAATAGGTCATGTAATCGGCCGAGTTAAGGTATTTGGGAAGGGCCCTTGGAGTGGAAATTCCATAATTGGCCGTAATGTCAGCCACCTTTTTATAGGCTTCCCCTCTTTTGGTGGTAATCAGGATAACTCCGTTAACCGCGGCGCTGCCATAGAGGACAGATGCGTTGACATCCTTCAGTACGGTGATGTTTTCGATTTCCGACAAGCGGAGGGATTCGATATCACGGGGCAAACCGTCCACGATGAAAAGCGCATTCCCGGAATTAAGTCCGCTGCCGGTCAGGTCAGCCACATTGATGTTGATTCCTAAACCGCGGATATTGTTGCTCCCCAGCATCCCCAGGGTTCTTCCATTCAGTACATCGCTGGCCCATATGGAATGGTCATACTCTTTAATCTCATTGGTTTTCACCTTGGTAATCGCTCCCACCACATCGCCTTCGTGTGCTTTTCTGAATGCCAGGTTTACAAAGGCGTCGCTGCCATATTTGAATTCCACTGGCTGAAGGGCGATGTGGGTGATATTTCTGATCTCATCCGGGGTTAGCACCCGGGTTTCGTATCCTTCGGCTTCCACAATGACATTGTTACCCGGTTCAACCTTCAGGGCAAAGCTGCCTGAGGCGTCACTCCGCGCATACGCATCATTGCTGAATATTTCCACATTGGCCACCGGGTTGCCCTGTGCGTCTTTCACCACCGATTCGATGTCGATCAGCTTTTTCTTCTGTGCCCTTGCATTACCCGGAAGGAAGCAAACCATCGCACTTAGAAAAGCCAGTATTATAATCGTTCTGTTCTTCATTTGTCTCAGATTTTAATTAATGATTTCAACCTTACCATCCCGGATTTTGCGGGAAACCCTCATACTGTTTGGTGAATTTGGTCTGAATGGGCAGCCAGTTGTGCTTCTTCCCGGCTATCCTGCGTACGATCACTCTTTCGGAAAGGTTGATTGGTTTTTTGTTTGCCCCTCTGTCAAAATCAATGGCAGTTTTGTCAAGGTACCGCGGATCACCGTTCCGGTTCCAACGCCTCAGGTCACAGAAGCGGGCCCCTTCAAAGGCAAGCTCCACAGCCCTTTCACGGACAATCTCCTCGAAGAAAACCTCCTTGCTGGCGGTATATTTGGCTGCCATATTGGGTAATTGGGCGCGGTTGCGCACCACGTTCATCGCATCGACTGCCGAAAGGGTATAGTTGCCGGATTTGCTCTGCGGGGTACCCCCCGGACTGAATAACACAGCTTCGGCATACATCAGGTAAATATCGGCTAACCGGAGGTAGGGTACATAAGCCTGGAGGCCACCAGCCAACGATACGGTAAAAGTGGGTCCCATGCCATTGTACCTTCTCTGGTAATAACCTGTTACACAAGGTGTAGTCTTTTGATCCCTGTGGTAACCCCCGTTAAACAATTCGGCAAACTTTTCCTTTGCACTGATATTGGAAAACTGGTCCCCGTCTTTGACGATGTCTTTGTAAAAGCGGGGTTCCCTCCCTGTCCATGGATCGTTGGGATTAAATCCCGATTCCGGGTCATCAATCGGCAGCCCGTTGGCCATTCCGTAATTCTTGATATAATTGTGGGTGGGCACATCCGCGGAGGAGCCGCTGTTCAACTGAAAAGTTCCGGAAACCGTCCCGCCAAGAGCCGACCACCTTACACGCCCCCTGTCATAGATAATGGGCATCATAATACATTCGGTTCCACCTGGACGTACATTGTTCACTTTATAGAAGTTGTCGGTCCAGGTTGCCCAGCTCTGCAACTGGTATGTCTTTGATTCGTCTGCAAGTTTGAGCAACTCGCCGAAGGCATCGGCTGCCTGTTTGCACATCTCCGCATTGTAGGAATTACTACCGGTAGCTTCTTCATTCATCATCGGACTCGCCCCGTACAACAAAGCCTTGCCCAGGTAACCCAAGGCATGAAATTTGTTGATCCGGTCGCGGTTGTGCCCCAGTGTGGCCTTGCCGGGTTCTGACACATCCCAGTGGAGAGGCAACAGATCGGCAGCAGCCCTGAAATCGGCAGCCATCTTTTTGGCGGTCTCCTGGAAATTCAGCCTTTTAAACTCTTCCGTAACGAGGCTCTCAGTCGGATCGAGCACCCTGTTGATATAGGGCATCCCTCCCCAGTACCGGCAGATTTCGAAATAAAACCATCCCCTGAAAAAGAGGGCCTGTCCCTTGATATGATTTTTCTCTTCTTCAGTACCCCCGAAAAGTCCCTCTTCATCGATCTTGGCAAGGGCAAGGTTTGCTACTCGAATGGCGTACCAGGCCCATTCCCACACCCTGCGGTCACGCGGGTTGGAACTGGTAGGACTGGCACCAACGCCATAGAAATAGGTTTCGTTTCCCCAGTAATTGCCATAGTCGAACTGATAGGGTGAAGGCCCCAGGGTTTCGTCGGCGAAGAGGTATTTGTTCCAGGCACCCCCTTTGTCGGGATCCATGATGCAGTTGTACATCTGTTCAATGAATCCCTGGAAACTGAGAAAGCTTCCGTACACATCCTTTTCAGTGATATCGGCCTCAGGCGCCTTGTCGAGGTAATCCTCACAAGAGGTGGAGGCCAGGCACAACGCCACTACCAGGAGTGTTGCACGCATATAATATTGTATCTTTTTCATTGTCGTATGGATTAGAATGTTAACTCAATTCCCAGGTTAATCCGCTTGGTGGTGGGATAAGCACCTTCCGTGGCACTTCCGCCGCTGTAGGTATTTTCACGGTCGTCGGGCAGGTCAGACCAGAAAAAGAGGTTATTCCCATTCAGGAAAAGCCGCATGTTGGAGAAACCGGCACTTTTCACCCAGGCAAGGTTGCTCAGTGAGTAGGCGATTTCGGCTGTCCTCAGCCTGAGGGAGGAGGCATCATACATATAATAGTCCCCGATATTTTCAGCCTGCGTCTTCCAACGGGGAAGGAAAGATTTTCCGTCGGGATTGTCAAGCGACCAGTAGTCGTTCACATGGCTGAAAAGTACGTCGGTGTCGTTCACAAAGTTGTTAAACCCGATCGACCTGTTGGCATTGTTTACCCCGTACAATTGGACCATCACGCTAAACCCTTTGTATCCGGCACCCACCGAAAGATTGGCGGTATTCTGCGGAATTTGCGAATAGCCCACAGGGGGGGTGTCGTCAGAAGTTTTGATGATTCCATCGGCATTGAAATCGAGCAGGTCATAGAATCCGGGAAGTTTTGACCCGTCGTTGTTTTCAGTGGGGATACTGGCATACACTTCGTCCCAGCTTTTATACATATCGGCCCTCACCAGACTTCGCTGTTGTCCGATCGGAAAACCTTTTTGCATGAGGTATTTATACTGAAGAGGCGCATCGTCCCTTTCAAGGATGGTGTTTTGGTTGTGGGTAACAGCCAGGGTGGACCACAGACTCAGATCGTTGCGGAATTTCTTGTTATACCCCAGTTCCACTTCAAAGCCGCTGGATTCTACCCGGCCCAGGTTGGCACTGGGCGGAGTCGCCCCGAAAAACGGGGGAATGTTGCGGCTGCCACCTGCAAGAAGGATGTCAGTCCGGTCTTCTGTAAAATAGTCGACGCTTAATGTGAGCATGTTACTCAACATCCCCATTTCAAGTCCGTAATTGGTTTTCAATGCGTTTTCCCATTGAATAAAGGGATTGCCCACTACGGACTGGCGATAGAAATAGTAAGGGCTGTACCCGTCCGACTTTTCGTTGATCCTGGATCTGCCACCATAAGAAAATTGGTCGGCATAAAGCCATCGACCGCCGCTCACCTTGTCATCCCCAACTTTACCAATACTATATCTTAATTTCAACCGATTAATCCAGTCCACTTTGAAGAATTTCTCGTTGGAAACAAGCCATCCCAATGCCAGTGAAGGAAAGAAATCGAATCGGTAACCCGGACCAAATTGTTCCGATCCATTGTAGGCCCCATTCACTTCGAACAAATACCTCGAATCGTAATCGTAGGTAGCACGGAAGACCCAGTCTTCGCGATAGTTCTTAAACATGCTGCCCCTGGCAGACTCTTCACGTTTGAAAACCCCCATGGCCGACACACTATGGGCAGCGAAACTGCGCCCGTAGTTGAGCTGCATCTGGTACATCAGCCTGCGGTCAACGGGTATGCCACTGGTCCAGTTCGCACCACTGGCAATGTCTTCTTCCCTGAGGGTCCAGGGTCTGATCACCCAGTCATACTCTTCATCACTAACTGGTAAATAGGCCGTATATTCCGATGGATCCTGATCCGGTCCTTCGTACAAGAGCGGATATATTTCCTTGAAAGCCACATTGGTGGCTGCTTCTGCGGGCCGTGCCGAATTGGCATTGTCATAGATTCCCCCTTCCGAGCGGATTTCGTTGTCGAAGAAAAGAGATGCTTTGGCAGACAAACCTTTTGTCAGGAAACCAAGGTCCTGTTCCAGGGCAAAGTCTGAATTCAGCTGTGTTGAACGGGTTTGCCTGATCCCGATATTATACACGATAGCCAGCGGGTTTACCGTATTGTTGCCCCCTGAAGCATAGGCACCCCAAAGTCCGTCCTTGTGCATCGGAATGAAAAGGTTCGGAGCCAGGCCATAGGTGGAACGCCACATCCATGCATCCGCACGGCTGGTACTTCCTTCGTTGTTGTAGTTGGTATTTTTCTGGCTGTAAAACCCCGACAGGTTGATTTTCAGCTTGGTGGTTCCTGTGAGCGCCACATCGATGTTGCTTCTGAAATTAAACCGGTCGTAGTTGTAATTCGGATAATATCCCTTGCCGTTGTCGTACCGTTCAAAAAGGTCCCCCTCGTGCAGATAGGCCAACGATCCGAAATATTGGACGGCCTTGCTGCCTCCCTGGGCACTCAGGGTCATCCTGTGCGACAATCCCAAATCCTTGTACATGGCATCTTCCCAGTCGACATTCGGATAAATTACCGCATATTCAGCGGATTGCGGCTTTTTGTAGCGCTGCACAATTTCGTAAGGCACATAGGCGCCCCAGGAGGGTTCATTCATTACTCCCTCCCGCTCAATGCTTTCATTCTTGGCCATCATGGCAGCATAGGAATCGAGTTTTTCAGGCTGTTTGGACAGCATGGTCCCTGTAGCTGTGTAATTGAAATTCAGGGTGGTCTTCCCTTCCGTACCCCGTTTGGTGGTGATCAGGATAACCCCGTTGGCTCCCTTCACCCCGAATACTGCCGTGGCAGAGGCATCTTTCAGCACGGATATGCTGGCCACATCATTCACATCGATGTTGTTCATATCCCTTTCGACGCCATCGACCAGGATCAGCGGCTGGCCGCCATTCCAGGTATTCTGTCCCCGGATATAGATGTTGGTGGCGCTTTCGCCGGTGAGGATACCTCCGGGCTCACCTGAAGAAGTGAGGGATACAATACCCGGCAACTGACCGCTCAGCGCCTGCCGGAGGTCGGAAACATTGCCCGTGCGCTTCAGGTCCTCTTCCGTGGCCTGCACGATGGATCCCACCACACTCTCCTTTTTCTGGACCCCGTATCCTACGGCCACCACCTCTTCAAGCTCCGTGGTCACTTGCCGCAGGGTAACTGTCACACTGCTCTTCCCGGCAATGGACACATCCTGTCCTTCCATCCCGATAAAGGAGAAACTAAGGATTGTCGCATCAGCAGGAACCCGGAGGGAAAAATTACCATTTGCATCAGTTACCGTACCCACAGCGGTTCCTTTGACAACCACCGACACACCCGGCAACGGGAAACCTTCAGTGTCACTGACGGTGCCGGTGATTAACCGTCCCTGCTGCTGTTGCACCGGAATTCCGGGCTCCGCACCGGAAGCTGACACAACAGCCGGTGCAATCAACAACAAGAACATCAAAAGCATCATGGTTATCCATGAACCCCCTGATAAGCTT
>CAYYJE010000060.1:0-18122 GCA_964472165.1 uncultured Prolixibacteraceae bacterium
ATTGCACTTTTCTTCTTAGATTTGTATGGTTTTCATAATTTTTGAAGATGGTTGAACAACGGTCGGGTGACAATCTGCAGCTTTTCTGGAACAGGTTCCTGGAAGGTGATACAGAAGCTTTTTCCCTGATCTACACCCGGAATGTCCGAAATCTTCTTAATTATGGCTACAAACTATGCCGGGAAAAAGAGCTGGTGCACGACGCCGTACAGGAGGTCTTTACCGACCTCTTCCTGAAAAAAGAAAAAACCCATACCCCGGTCCACGACGTGAAAAGCTACCTTTTCGTATCCCTGAAACATTCCGTGATGAAAAAGGTGGCCCTCCGCCGGCGGTTTGAAGCTCCCCCGGAAGGTGAGGAGCCGGAAAACGAAGATTTTGACTGCAGGTTCGGGGTTGACCTCAGAGGTGACGACGAGGGAATCTCCGAAGAAAAGCATCTTCTGCTCCAAAAAGCGATACGGGAGCTGACCTGCCGGGAAAAAGAGGCCATCTTTCTCCGCTTTGAAGAGGAGATGGAATATCCTCAGATTGCTGCCATCATGGGGATCACCGTAGAGTCGTGCCGCAAGATGGTCTACCGCGCCGTCCTCGCCCTGCGGAAAATAATTTTCCACGATTAAAAAAAAGTCCGTTTCCTGTCCATATTCCGGTTTCTGAAAGCCCATTCTACAAAAAGGCAATCGTGGACCGATTTCTGGAATATATAGACAATCCCGGTTTCGTCAGGTGGGTCCTCCATCCCGATGAAGTTTCCTCACAATACTGGGAGAAATGGCTGGAAGCCCATCCCGGAGAAAAGGAGGATTTTGAAGCAGCCAGGATGGTGGTGCAAAGGCTCGTCGCGGAGCCTGAAGCGATTGACCCGGCATTGCCTGACCGCCTTTTCCGGGAGTTCTCCTGTTCGGTCCAATGCCGGAATGAGCTTTCTCAAAAAGAAAGGAAGAGGTTCAGGATTGCCCCTTTCCTGCAATATGCCGCGGTGGCCCTTCTCTTTTTTGCTTTCGGCGTCCTCTTCTATTCCCAGTTTGGCAGACAGAGCCTGGTGGAACAGTTCCCCATGGTCTCGGAAACCGGCAACATGGACGAAGCCCGGCTGGTACTGCCCGGAGGGCAGCATATCCCGCTTAACGAGAAGGAGTCGGTGGTGGAATATGGCCGCAGCGGGGATATTGTGATCAACCATTCCGACACCGTGAAGTCCGTTTCCGGGAAACAGGTTCCCGAAATGAACCAACTGGTGATTCCTTACGGCAAAAATTCAATTGTGCGGCTCTCCGACGGAACCCTGGTTCACCTCAACTCGGGAAGCCGTCTGATCTATCCCGGCTTTTTCGAAGGAAAGAGCCGCGAAGTGCTCCTCTTCGGGGAGGCTTTCTTTGAAGTAACTCCCATGAAGGAGAAACCCTTCATTGTGCGCACCAACGAAATCAGCGTGGAGGTGCTGGGTACCCGGTTCAACATTTCGGCCTATCCTTCGGAAAGCAGCATCGAAACAGTGCTGGTCGAAGGAGAGGTGAAAATTTCCGGAACCCAGAATAAACTGTTCAGGAAAGAGTATTTGCTCCGTCCCAATGAGATGGCCTGCTTCAACCGGGAGACGGAAGAGACCCTGGTGAAATCTGTCGACATCACCAATTACGTGTCGTGGCACCTGGGATACCTCAATTTCACAAGTGAGGACCTTTCCCGGATTGTGAAGCGGGTGGAACGCTATTTCGACATCAATGTGAAGCTCGAGAATCCCATGCACGGGCAGTTGAAAATTTCGGGCAAGCTGAAACTGAAAGAGAACAAGGATATCCTGCTGAATGTGGTGGCTTCGGCCGCGTCGCTTGAACTGGTGAAGATCAATGAAAAATATTATGTATTGAGATAAATGAGAAGAAGCCGGGGTTGCTGTCACAACTCCGGCTTCAGGTTACCTTTAATAATTGTATTACTACAAAAACGCAAACCTATGAAAAAAAATGAACGAATGGGCTTCCGGTCGTGCCGGTGGTTTAAAAAAATTCCAAAAAAGATGAGACTAACGGTTTTATTGGTGTTCGTGATGGTGTTTACCGGGATGGCTGCCAACAGCTATTCGCAGGTAAACAAGTTAAATGTAAACCTGAAGAATGTCCCTGTTCAGACTGCACTTTCAGAAATTGAAGAGGCAAGCGGATGTTTTTTCATGTACAAGGATGAGTTGTTCAGCAGCCGCCCCAGGGTCACCATTCAGGTGGAGAACGGTTCTTTGGTCCAGGTACTCGATCAGCTGGCCAGCCAGGCGTCTGTGAGTTATGAAATTACAGACAAACAGATTATTCTCAAGGAGCGGTTGGCGGTACCATCCATGACTCAGCAGCCCCAGCAGCGGAGCGTGACGGGGATTGTCACTTCCCGTAGCGGGGAGCCGCTGCCGGGTGTAGCCGTGATGGTCAAGGGCACCAATGTCGGGACTTCCACCGGCAGCGACGGAAAGTTCCAGCTCAACATTCCCTCCGATGCCCAAACCCTGCTCTTCTCGTTCGTGGGGATGAAACCCCGTGAAGTGGGAGTCGCCGGGAGTTCCACTTTCAGCGTGATGCTCGAAGAGACCAGTTTCGGCGTGGAAGAGGTGGTGGTCACCGCCCTGGGTATCGAGAAGAGCAAACGGAGCCTTACCTATGCGACCCAGAGTGTCGACATGGAGGCGTTGACCACTATTAAGGATGTCAGTTTGGGGAACTCCCTGGCCGGTAAGATTGCCGGGGTGTCGGTGACGGCATCCACCGGTTCGACGGGTGTGTCGGGCGATCCCCGTATCATCATCCGTGGCGACCGTTCCATCAACGGAAACAACCAGCCGCTGATCGTGGTCGATGGGATTCCCTACAGCAGTTCGGGAGGCGGACTGTCGAGTATCAACCCCGACGATGTGCAGAGCATGAACGTGCTGAAGGGGCCTTCGGCTTCCGCACTTTACGGCTCCAGCGCCAACAACGGGGTAATCGTGGTGACCACCAAACGTGGAAAAACCGGTGAACCCCGTATCGAAATCAACTCGGCTTCCAATTTCGACCTCCCTTATCTCTATCCTGAATTCCAGAATGAGTACGGACAGGGAACCACAGGGGCCTATAATCCGCTGTCGTATGTGACCAGCTGGGGACCCAAGATGAGCGGCCAGACGGTTACCGACTGGACCGGCAAAGAGGTGAAGTTCACTCCCCAGGAGAACAATGTGAAGGATTTCTTCCGTACGGGGCACAACCTGGTCAACGGCATTTCGTACAGCACGGGTACAGACAAGTCGACTGCCTATTTCTCCTACAGCAATACCATGGCACAGGGTGTCCTCGAGGACAACAAGCTGACCCGGCACAATTTCAACCTGCGTCTGAATACCGAGCTGATCAAAAATCTGAACATGGATTTCCGGATCACCTACTTCCGGCAGCACCTGAACGACAA
Source organism: uncultured Prolixibacteraceae bacterium (assembly GCA_964472165.1). Classification (GTDB taxonomy): domain Bacteria; phylum Bacteroidota; class Bacteroidia; order Bacteroidales; family Prolixibacteraceae; genus UBA1413. Next base: position 3,439 of record CAYYJE010000060.1, read on the forward strand.
GCCGGTGAACGGCGACGACCTTTTCAGCCCGATGTGGCAGTTGGTAAAGATGCCGCGGAGTATCCGCACCAGCGACATCCGCGCGGGTTCCTATTATGATGAGACTTTTTCGCTGAAACAGCTCACCTGGGCCCCCAAGGCCACGGAAGTCATCAATCCTTACTGGGCCGAAAAAGGGTATGAAAATCCATCTACCAGCAACAGCGTGAATACCTATATGTCGTTGCGGTACGACTTCACCAAATGGCTCTACCTTCAGCTCAGGGGAGGCATGAATACCAGCAACAGCGATAGCGAGGAGAAAACTTACTGGGATACCCAGTATGTCAACTCAGGTCAGGGGAATTATGTCACCGCCTTCTCCAAGGGGCAGGCCCTCACCGGCGATGTGCTCCTGGTTTTCAACAAGGAACTTACCAAAGATCTCCGTTTGGGACTCAATGCGGGTGCTGAGATTAAGGACAACCAGAGCAGGAACATGCGGTCAACGACCAACGGATTGACTGCAGAGAACAAATTTGCCCTGAGTTTCGCGAGAAGCATCGTCAGCACCGATGGAGAATTACGGATTCAGAAACAGTCGGTATACGGGATGGGGCAGCTCAGCTTCCGCGATTATCTCTTCCTGGATGTGACGGCGCGCAACGACTGGAGTTCCACATTGCCTGCCCCCTACGACTATTTCTATCCTTCGGCAGGGGTGACAGCCATTGTCTCCGATATTTTCAATCTGCCGGAAGTGATCTCTTTTGCCAAGCTCCGGGGGTCGTATGCCGAAGTGGGTAACGATGCCAGCTGGGCGATGATCTTCCAGACTTTCAGGAGTGCAGCCAACGGGCCAGCCGGGCAGATTTATCCGGAGAGCACCAAGGTGCCTACCGACCTGATTCCCGAGAAGACCAAATCGTGGGAAGCAGGGGCGGAACTTCGCTTCTTTGAAGACCGGCTGGGGATCGACTTCACCTGGTACAAGTCGAATACCTTCAACCAACTGGTGCTGATCAAGACTCCTCCCACCTCGGGATTCAGCAGTGGCTGGATCAACTGCGGGAATATCCAGAACACCGGGGTTGAATTCCTGATATCGGGTACGCCGGTGAAGACCAACGATTTCGAGTGGAATGTCGACCTGAATTTCGCGCAGAACAACAACAAGGTGATCGAACTGGCCAACAACATGAACGAATATGAGATTAATGCCCCGAATCTTGCGGTGGGAGAAACCTGGGCCATTGTGGGCCGTCCGTTCGGCGAAATTTACACCTACGGATTTATGCGCAACGAAAAAGGCCAACTGATCGTGGATGCGACCGGGATTCCGAAAATTGACAACACTTACGATCCGACGCCAAGCCTCTATCTGGGCAATTTCAACTACGACTGGAGAAGCGGGATTACCAACTACTTCAATTACAAGAACTGGAATCTCTCCTTCCTGATCGACCTCAACTATGGAGGTGTAAGGCAGTCGGCCACCGAGGCGATGATGCTCGAATGCGGTACCAGCAAGGAATCGCTGATTGGCCGTGAAGGAGGTCTTATTGTGGAGGGGGTCAAGGAAGATGGGACGCCCAACGACAAAAGGATTTCAGCCGAGACATACGCCCAGCTGATCGGCGGACGAATCAGCACCGGATGTGGTGAGCCTTTCAACCATGAAGCCACAAACTCCAGGCTGAGGGAATTTTCGCTCGGTTACACCTTCCCCTTCACCGGGAATCTGGTAAAATCGGTCCGCCTGTCTGCGGTGGGGCGCAACCTCTTCTATATCTACAACGGATGTAACTGGTTTGATCCGGATGTGACCTATGATGTGGACCGGAACGGTCAGGGTGCTGAAAGCGCCTTCCTGCCGGGAACCCGTACACTGGGATTCAATATCAAACTGACCTTATAATGTTAATTTTTAAACAGAATGATGAAAATGAAAAATTTAAAAATATTTCACCTGTTGACGGCAGTTATCGGGTTGGTTTCACTGATGATGTCGTTTACCTCGTGTACCGATGAATTTGCGGACTACAACACGAACAAGGCAGCGCTGATGGCTGTGGGGCCCAAGGAGATGGCCGGATTGTTTTCACGAACCCAGATGGAGGGTGTGAACTGGCTTACCACTGACAACTACAGCCGTATGTCGAGCACCATGGCCAATCATTTCTGTGGCTATGTAGCCTGTGGTATCCAGGCCCAGGAACAGAATGTGATGCGCACCGGATGGCAGAATTCAGGCTTCAACGGGATTTACAGCAGCGCCTATCCTCCAATTCAGTCGATCCTCGACATCTCCAAGAACGGGTTCAACGATGCGGCCTATGGGGTAGCATTGATCTGGAAAGTCTTCCTGATGCACCGGATGACCGACCTTTGGGGTCCGGTTCCCTATTCCGACGCAGGCAATGCCAAAGCTATTGTGGCCTATGAAAGCCAGAAGGATGTTTACTACAAAATGCTGGCTGACCTTACCTCTGCGGTCGACATATTGAATGCCGCCCTTCAGAAAACTCCGGGATTGAATATTTTCGGGGTTGGCGATATGATTTATAACGGCGATGTGTCAAAATGGATCAAATTCGGGAATACCATGCGGCTCCGGCTGGCCATGCGGCTTTCGAATGTCGATCCGGACAAGGCACAGGCGGAGGCGGAAGCGGCGGTGAAAGGCAGCCTGATGGAGACCAATGCGGACGATGCCCTGATGGCGGTCAACAGGTGGGCAAGCGGAGGAAACGGGATGCCCCGCATGGAGTCGTTCTACCAGGATGTGATGAGCACCAGCATGGAGAGTATCCTGAAGGGGTACAACGACCCCCGGATGCAGGAATTCTTCTCCCCGGTATCGCCTGCGAACATCACCGATGCATTTCCTGCAGAACTGCGGAGCAATGCCAACGGGTACCACGGGATGGCGAACGGTTTTGAACCCGCTCAGTTCGTTTATTTCAAGGCTTATTCCAAAACAGGTCCCCGTTTTAAGGATGGCAACCAGCTGGTAACGCCCATCAACATCATCAACGCGGCCGAAACCCACTTTCTGAAGGCCGAAGGTGTCTGGAGAAACTGGAACATGGGAGGAGGAACCGCCCAGCAGCACTATGAGAAGGGTATAGAAATCTCTATCAAACAGTGGAGGGGTGCTTCTTTCCCGGCAGCTTCCATCACCGAATACATCAACGGCACTTCGTTGCCGGTGGCTCCCGAAAATTTCCCTTACAACGACCCGCCACTGACCAATATCCCGGTGAAATTCTCGACCGACAAGGCCAAACAGTATGAGCAGATCATGACCCAGAAATGGCTGGCATTGTATCCCATCAGTTTTGAAGCTTTTGCGGAATACAGGAGAACCCGTTTCCCGAAGCTCTATATGAAGAAGTATTCGGCCAATGCCAATGTAAATCCTGCCATCGGACAGATCGTCACCCGGCTTCCCTTTGTCGACAATGAAAAGGCTACCCAGCCTGAGGAAATTGCCAGGGCTACGGTCTTGCTGGGTGGTCCTGACCTGGAAACCACTCCGGTATGGTGGGATGTGAACAAAAACGGAAATTAATTGCCGGTTCAGCATATTGATCAATTCGTATTACCTGATTGTGTAATGTTCAAGCCTGGCACTTATCTGCCAGGCTTTTTCCTTTTAAAAACATGCCGGATCCCGGTTTTTATTTGTCCGGCAGCAGATAATTTGATAATTTCATCGCCTCTGTTTCACATAATTCATTGTTTCGTATGAAAAACGCACTGTTGACGACACTCTCTCTTTTTGCAATACTCTCACTATCAGGCTGCGGAGGAGGTTCCGGTCCGGCTGTGGTCGATCCCTTGTGTGAAAATCTCGATAATCCGCTGGGCATTGACCATCTCCGTCCCCGTTTCAGCTGGAAGATCCGCAGTACAAAAAACGGGACGGAACAGAAAGCGTGGCAGATTATGGTGGCCAGTTCCCCGGCGTTGCTCGAAAACGGGCAGGCCGATCTCTGGAATCCGGGAGAAACCGGATCCGCGGAACAAATTCTCGTCCCCTACGAAGGGGAGGGGCTGGAGCAGGGGTTGGTCTATTACTGGAAAGTGCGGATCCGTGACCAGGAGGGAAACCTTTCCGGATGGAGTCCGGTGTCGGAATTTTCCGTGGGACTGCTGGAGCCGGAAGCCTGGAAGGGGGAATATATCGGTTTCCCCACTGAGGCCGGCTACCTGGAGGCTCCCCAGGTGAAAAGCAGTTTCCGGCTGGAGAAGCTCACAGGGAGGTTGCTGCTCCATGTGAATTCCCTGGGATATCACGAGCTTTATATCAACAGCCAAAAGGCGGGTGAGGGAGTGCTTTCCCCCGCGGTTTCGCAGTTCGACAAACGTTCGCTGGCGATTACCTACGACGTCACTTCACTGGCCAGGGAAGGGGAGAATGAGTTGATGCTCTGGCTGGGAAGCGGATGGTATACCGAAGGGTTGCCGGGGGTGGTCCACAACGGCCCCCTGGTAAAAGCCCAGCTTGAAAGGGTGGATGGCAGGACCCGCGAGGTTCTGCTGCAAACGGATTCAACCTGGACCGGGAGAATCAGCGGCTATGCGCGGCACGGCGACTGGCGGCCCCACCGTTTTGGCGGCGAAATTGTGGATGGAGCCAGGGCGCAGACCGATTTGCAGGTGGATGTCCCGGGAAGAGGCTGGTCCCCCGTGACTGTGGCGGAGGTGCCTGCCCATGCGGTTACCCCCCAGATGACAGAAGTCAACAGAATCACGGAAACCCTCGAAGCGGCAGAAATCAGGGAATTGTCAAAGGACACCTTCCTGGTCGACATGGGGAAGAGTGTGACCGGCTGGACGGAGGTGCGCTTCCCTGCGCTGCCGGAAGGGGAGGAAATTGTGCTGGAATATACCGACCACCTGGATGACAAAGGCAAATTTGTGAACCAGCGCCAATCGGACCGTTACCGGACCGCAGGGAGCGGGGAGGAGAAGTTCATCAACAAATTCAACTACCACGGGTACCGGTATATCCGGATTGCCAACCTGCCACAGCCGCCTCTGTCGGTGAAAGCCCACCTGATCCACACGGGTTACCGGACGGCAAGCGGATTTCACTGTTCCGATGAAAGCCTCAATGCCATCCACGACATGATCCGGTACACCTTCCGCTGCCTCAGCCTTGGAGGCGACCTGGTGGATTGTCCCCAGATTGAACGGCTGGGATATGGCGGCGACGGGAATGCTTCCACCGAGAGTGCACAGCTCATGTTTGACCTCAACCCGCTCTACCGGAACTGGCTCAACGCCTGGGCCGACTGTGTCCGCGAGGATGGCGGCCTTCCCCATACGGCGCCCAACCCCTATAAGGCGGGAGGCGGTCCCTACTGGTGCGGGTTTGTCATCACCGCCACGTGGAAAACCTATCTCCACTACGGGGATGCCAGGCTTCTGGATGACTTATACCCGGTCATGCAAAAATGGCTCGGATTTGTGGAACTTCATTCACCCAACGGACTTCTGGAGAAGTGGCCCGATACCGACTACCGGGGGTGGTATCTGGGCGACTGGGCTACTCCAAAGGGGGTGGACCAGACCCTGCCGGAGTCGGTCGACCTGGTCAACAACTGCTTCGTTGCCGAATGTCTGGATAACATGGAAAAAATTGCGGGAGTGCTGGGAAGGGTCAATGAGGAGGGATATTACCGGCAAAAGCGGGATTCCCTGCGGTCGCTGATTCACGCCACATTTTACCACCCTGACCAGTACACCTATGGCTCGGCATCCCAGATCGACCTGGCCTATCCGTTGCTGGCCGGTGTGGTCCCCGACTCCCTGAAGGAAAAGGTAACGGAAAGTCTCCGGAAGGAAATCGAGGTAAACCGCAACGGTCACTTTGCCACCGGACTGGTGGGCATCCCTGTCCTCACCGAATGGGCGGTGGAAAACCGGGCCTCCTCCCTCTTCGCATCGATGCTCCGGAAGGAGGACTATCCGGGTTACCTTTACATGATTGCCAACGGGGCCACCACCACCTGGGAACACTGGAATGGTGACCGGAGCCGGATCCACAACTGTTACAACGGCATAGGCGCATGGTTCTACCAGGCGGTGGGCGGCATCCGGCATGAGGGCGACGGTCCGGCCTTCCGGCAGGTACTCCTGGATCCGCAGGTTACGGAAGGAGTTACCTCCGCGGAAACATGGAAGGAAACCCCCTACGGAAAGGTGCTCCTGATATGGAAGATCAAAAAAGGGAATAAGATGGTTATGGAGATGGAAATTCCTCCGGGAGTGGAAGCCTGGGCAGTGATTCCTCCGGGAGTGGACTTTTACTACGCAGACGGGAAAAAGGAATATGCCGGTGGAACCGGATCCGCCAGGATAAGGGTACCCAGCGGAAAACAGACAATTTCCTGGACCATCCCGCAACAACTCTGATTTACCGGCTCTCCTGTGCAGCCTTTTTGTGTAACTTTAAATTTACCGAAATGCAAAAGCTAAAACTTACCCTGCTCATACTGCTTGCAGGAATCATGAACGGTTTTTCCCAGAAATCGGGAACCATCCTGATGGATGAGGTGGTGCGGGTTCCTTCCCGCCAGGAGATCCTGATCCCCGACATCCCGGGATTTGTGACCCTGAAATGCGATTTTCATTCCCATACGGTCTTTTCCGACGGGGTGGTGTGGCCGACTATCCGGATCGACGAGGCCTGGGAAGACGGACTGGATGCCATCTCTATCACTGACCATATCGAGGGGCATCCCAAAAAGTTGCCGGGACAGAATCACCAGGCCTATGAGATAGCCCTGCCGCTGGCGAAAACCAGGAATATCATCCTGGTAAAGGGAGGTGAAATTTCGCGTGGAATGCCTCCCGGCCATTTCAACGCCCTTTTTGTGAAAGATGTGAACGCCCTCAACCTGCCCGATTATATGGATGCAATCGGCGAAGCTGTCCGCCAGGGTGGTTTTGTCATCTGGAACCATCCGGGATGGAGAAAGCAGCAGCCCGACACCACCCGCTGGATGGAAGCCCATGAAACCATCTACCGGAAAGGATGGATGCATGGCATCGAAGTCTTCAACGAGAAGGAGTGGTATCCCGAAGCGTTGCAGTGGGCGCTGGACAAGAACCTGGCCATCACCGGCAATTCCGACATTCACGATGTGTACAACAAACGGTACAACCGTGAATTGTTTCCCATTCGCCCGGTTACGCTGGTCTTTGCCAGGGAACGGACAGAGGAATCACTGAAGGAGGCGATGTTCGCGCGACGCACGGCCACCCTTTTCTTCAACCGGCTGATTGGTCCTGAAGCGTTCATCAATCCCCTGGTCAGCCGCGCGATTGTGGTGTCGGAGCCTTTCCTGTACCAGGACGGCTATTTTTATCTGGAAGCGGAAAACCGCTCCGACATTGAGTTCACGCTGCTGAAAACCGGTACGGATGATTCGGGGATACCTGCCCGCAACATCCTGCCGCGCCGGGGCAAGGTGATTGTCAGGGTGAAGCAGCCGGCGGATAAAGCGGTGACCTACTCCTTCAGACTTGAAAATGTACTCACGGGAGTTGAAAAGATGGCGGAATTTTCATTTGTAGTAAAATAATTTAAACCGATAAGCATGAGAAATTTCAAATGGCCATACCCTGTCTCTTTGCTGTTTGTCCTGCTGGTTTGCGGGCTGGGTGCCGGAGATCTTTTCTCCATGGGCATTGCAACCCGGACCACTGACGAGCCTCTGATGGAGAAGGCTCTGCCGGTGTGGGCCCAGGGCAGGGAACAGGAGATGAACCTTACCCTCGGCTTCCGCGGAGTTTTCCGGGGATCTGAAACGCGTGATTTCCGGCTGAAGATCACCGCATCGACATTGTACCGCCTCTTCCTCAACGGGGAGTTCCTGGGGTATGGGCCTGCCCGGGCGGCTCATGGCTGGTTCAGGGTCGATGAGTATGACCTTGGCCCGAAGGTGAGGAATGGGGAGAATGTGGTGGCCATTGAAGTGGCAGGATACAATGTAAATACCTACTATACGATTGATGTCAGCTCTTTTTTGCAGGCGGAAGTGACGGCAGACGAAAGGGTGGTGCTGGCTACCGGACCGGAGGCTGGCTTTGAAGCCTTCGAAGTGAAATCAAGGCTTCAAAAAACAGAACGTTACAGTTTCCAGCGTCCATTTACCGAATACTACCGGCTCACGGAAGATTACGACAAATGGCGCACCTCGGCGGCGACTCCCGTGGAACCTGTCAGACTGGCCGTGGTTGCCTCCGGAAAACTGTTAAAGCGTAACCTGGCCATGCCGGAATATGAGGTGGTCCGTCCGGTGAAACTCCATGCCTCGGGAGAGGTGGAGTTCCTCAAGCCGGAGAAGTATTACAGGGACCGTTCGCTTACCCGGATCTCTCCCAAATTCAAGGGGTACAGGCAGAACGAACTGGAGGTGGTCCCCTCTCAGATGATCCAGGAAATCGTAAACCGCAATTTAAAAGAGCTTGCTGAACCTTATGCAAAGAAGCCTCTTCCCTTAAAAACCAATGAGTTTGTTATTCTGGACATGGGCACCAACCTGACAGGCTTCATGGGGGCCACCCTCACCTGCAGGGAACCTTCCACCCTCTGTTTTCATTTTGACGAAGTCCTGACCAACGGGGATGTGAACTCCAAGAAACGGATGGCCGATGTGAACAACCAGGTGATCTGGGAGCTGGCCCCCGGCACCTACACCCTGGAGAGTTTCGAAGCCTACACGATGAAATACCTCAAAGTCATCCTCCTGAAGGGGAGTTGCGAACTGAAAGAGGTTTACCTGCGGGAATATGCCTATCCCCTGAGTCCGGATGCCACATTTGCCAGCAGCAACGACACCCTGGATGCCATCTATGCCGCAGCACGGCAAACGTACCGGCAGAATTCCGTCGACATCTTCATGGATTGTCCTTCCCGGGAACGGGCGGGATGGCTGTGCGACAGCTACTTCTCCGCCATCATGGAGCGGGATTTTACAGGTGATGCCGCGGTAGCCCGCAATTTCTACGAGAATTACGCTTTGCCCGACCATTTTGACCATCTCCCGGAAGGAATGATCCCGATGTGTTATCCTGCCGACCACCCCGACAGTGTCTTCATCACCAACTGGTCGATGTGGTTCATCCTTCAGATCGATGATTTTGCACGCCGGGGCGGTGACCCGCTGCTGGTAGCCCGTCTGAAACCCCGGATCACCAACTTGCTCGGCTATTTTGAGAAGTATGAAAACCGCGATGGCCTCCTCGAAAACCTGGGAAGCTGGATCTTCGTGGAGTGGTCAAAGGCCAATGAATTCGTGAGGGATGTGAACTATCCCTCCAACATGCTTTACAGCGCTGCACTGGCAAGTGCAGCCCGCCTTTATGGCAATGACTCCTGGCTGAAAAAGTCGGAGAAGATCCGCAAGACCATCCTGAAACAGTCGTACGACGGGACCTTCTTTGTGGACAATGCGGTGAGGGATCTGAAGGGAAAACTGAAGGTTACCAGGAATACCACAGAGGTTTGCCAGTATTATGCCTTCTTTTTCGGCATTGCCACTCCGGAAACGCACCCTGCTTTGTGGCACAAACTCATCCACGAATTCGGACCGCTTCGCGACGAGCGGGTAACCTATCCCGCGGTTTTCCGCGCCAATGCCTTTGTGGGAAATTATATGCGGCTGGATGTGCTTTCGCGTTACGGGCTGCAGAAACAGCTGCTTGGCGAGGTGAAAGACTATTTTTATTACATGGCAGCGCGTACCGGCACCCTGTGGGAGAATACCAGCGCCCATGCCAGTTGCAACCATGGATTTGCTTCCTATATCGGGCATCTTCTCTACCGCGATGTGTTGGGAATCCGCGAAATTGACCGCGAAAAGCGGGAGGTGACCATCCGGTTTTCAGCGCTTGACCTGGAGCGCTGCCGCGGATCGGTTCCCGTAGAAAATGGGGTAGTGGAACTGGTCTGGGAGCGCGATGGGAAGAAACTCCGCTATACCCTGAAGGTTCCTGAAAATTACCGGGTGAAAATTGAAAATCCTGGAAGTCTGGAACTTATCTCACATTCCGATACCCCCATCCGTCATCGGTTAATTTATAACTGCGACGGGACCGACCTGTTGGGGAATTTCATGCACAACCGCCGGCCGCTTTCAATGGCCGACCTGATTGCGTATGTGGACACCGTGGCTTCCACCCCTGTGACCACCTTTATGATCTGCAGCGGAAGCGATTTCTTATATTACCGGTCGAAGTACGGCAGGGTCTTCGGCGACGACCGCAACGGCACCCTGGGGTGTGGCAGCGATACCGCTGCCTTGCGCAATTACAGGAGCTACTACCTGAACCACCTCAATCTGGAAAAGGAGGGAAGCGACCTGATTGAGGCTTCGCTCAGGAGAGCCTCGGTAAAGGGGATGGAAGCCTTTATCACCTACCGCATGAACGATCTCCACTTTGCGGATACGGCGCTTCAATGCCCCGTCATCTATCCCGATTTCTGGATTGCCCATCCCGAATACTGGCTCAATGAGGATATCGGCTGGCATAGCGCCGGTGCCCCCGACTTTGCCATTAAAGAGGTCAGGAACCACAAACTGGCGATCATTACCGAACAATTGGAGAAATACGGGCACCTTATCGACGGGTATGACCTTGACTTTATGCGTTTCATGGTCTTCTTCCGGTCGGCGGAAGGAGAGAAGAACGCTCCCCTGATGACGGACCTGGTGAGGGAAGTCAGGGCCCGGGTGGATGAAACGTCAGCCAGGACCGGGAAAAAGATTCTTCTGTCGGTGCGGGTACCCCCTGATGTGGACTTCTGTCTTCAGAAAGGTCTCGATGTCAGGGAGTGGGTCAGGCAGGGACTGGTCGACTTTGTAACCATCGGGATTCACTGGACCGGCAATCCCTCGCTGCCGGTAGCCGCCTTCAGAAGCCAACTGGGTTATCCGGAAATTCCCCTCTATGCTTCAATTGATGACGGCGGATACAAACCCAGGGAGTTTTACTCCCACGGGATGTACCGCGGCATGGCTTCCCGCATATACGGGCAGGGGGGCGACGGGATCTATCTCTTCAACTATTTTTTCGGGGAGCATATGGCACGTCTTTCGGGTCAAACAACTTTCCCTGCCGGACAGCTTTATGACCAGGTCAGGACACCCCGTCTGCTACATGAAATTGGTTCGCCGGAAGGCCTGCACAGAAAGAACAAGATCTATTGTCTCGACGACGGAGGATCGGCCGCCTATGGATACAAGCCGGCAACCCCGCTTCCCCTGAATGTGACTCCCGGGAAGAGTGTCTGTGCGGAAATTTTCGTGGGTGACGATGTGGTGCAGGATAAGCCGGAAGAACAGATCCTTTTCGTAAGGTGCGACCGGCAAACCGTGCTGAAAGTGTCGGTCAACGGCACTCAGACGAACAACTTATTGCCCGGTAAAGTGGAAATGTACGGGAGAAATCATAATTTGCGCGGCGAAGAGGTGGTATATGCTTTTTTGCTTCCTCCTTCCACCCTTCAGAAGGGTGATAACCACATATGCCTGCAGTCGTCAGGAGCCGGGAGAATAACGGTTATGCGGCTGGAGGTGGCTTTGAAATACGGCGATCCGAAAGTGTTTGGCTATTTTTAAATCAAAAATCAAGACTGTTTAGGGTGAAAATACCGGATAAAATATTGACAACAGGAAAAAACCGGATTTTTACCGGTTATAGGGTATACCTGTGGCTGGCAGTCCCCCTGGCTTTTGCCGCATGTGCACTGGCTTTCCATGATTTCGGTTTTAAAGCGGCTGTTACCGGATCGTGTATGGCACTGCTTATTCTGGCAGCGATTTATACGGGCAGATCGCTTTGGAAAATCGGGTTGATCCTGGTCGCATTCCTGCTGTCGATCGGCGGCGACTGGTTCCTGTCGCACAGGCATGGAGAAATTTTTCGTTTTATCAGCGGGATTGCCCTTTTCTTCCTCGCCCATACCGGATATCTGGTGTATGCCCTGCAGCGCGGTACTCTTCATTACCGGATTCTGGCGGTGGTGTTGTTGGTTTACCTCGTGTTTTTCTTCGGATGGCTTTCACCGGCCATTGACCACTTCGCCCTGACAACGGCTGTCTTTTTATACCTGGTGATCTCCTGTGTCTCTCTGGGTGCTGCAGCGGGAATAGAAACACTTCCCCGTACTGCCAAAGTTTTTTTTGTGGGAGGAATTTTGCTGATCCTTTTTTCCGACACGCTGATAGCCCTCAAGGAGTTTCTCGCTTGTGGCGAGTGGGCTTTCCTGATTCTTCCCACCTATTATCTCTCTCATATTTTCATCACCGTGGCCCTGCTCAACAGCATGATTCAAGCCTACCAGGCCTTTATCCTCCGGAGAAAATTGTAAAACTAAATATGATGTACAGAATTCAGAATTTGTTTCTTATTATCCTGTCGATGCCCCTTTTCGTGTCGTGCCACGGGGCACCCACCTCTGAGGAGCCCATCAACCTGAGGTGTGAATACCTGACCAACCCCCTGGGGATTGATGTACCCGCTCCCCGTTTTACCTGGCAGATGGCCACCAGCCGGCAGGGTGCCTCTCAGATGGCATATCAGCTCTTTGTGGGAACTGACCCGTCAGAGGTGGCTTCAGGAAAGGGGGAAATCTGGGAAACCGGAAAGGTCACTTCTTCCACGTTTCCTGTGATTTACGGGGGAAAAGCCCTCGCTCCCCGGACCCGCTATTACTGGAGTGTGAAAATTGAGGATGAGAAGGGGAATTGGTCGGGTTTGTCGGAGACGGCGTTTTTTGAGACGGGAATGGTCCATGCAGGAAACTGGAGAGGCCATTGGATCACCGACAGTTATGACACCGGTCTGAAGCCGGCACCTTACTACCGGAAAAAATTCAGTGTGGAGAAGAAAGTGCAATCGGCACGGGCTTATATTGCCGTGGCGGGATTATATGAACTTTCCCTGAATGGCAGCAGGGTGGGGGATCACCGGCTGGATCCGATGTACACCCGTTTTGACCGGAGGAACCTTTATGTGACCTACGATGTGACCTCCTTGCTGAAGGAAGGGGAAAATGTGACCGGAGTCCTGCTGGGGAATGGCTGGTACAACCACCAGTCGACGGCGGTCTGGTTCTTCGACAAGGCCCCCTGGCGTGCCCGTCCCAAATTTTGCATGGAATTGCACATCCGTTACGAAGACGGTTCTACAGACCTTGTGGTCACTGACCAGAACTGGAAAACTTCGTTAAGCCCGGTGATTTTTAACAGCATTTATACGGCGGAACATTATGATGCGCGACTGGAGCAACCCGGCTGGGATGCCCCGGGCTTCGACGATTCCAAATGGAAATCGCCCTTTAAAACAGGCGCTCCCTCTTCACTGGTTACCTCACAGTCACTCCATCCCATCCGGAATGTGGAGGAGATTGCCGCAAAGTCGGTGAAACAACTTGGTCCACGTACCTGGCTCTTCGATTTCGGAAGAAATATCGCGGGTGTAACCCGTATCCGGGTCAGCGGAAATTCCGGGTGTGAAATCAGGCTTAAACATGCCGAGCGACTGGATGAAAAGGGATTTGCCGATCTTTCAAATATCGACGTGCACTACAGACCGGTCGGTGATTCCGATCCTTTCCAGACCGACATTTTTATTCTCTCGGGGAAGGGTGAGGAGAGTTTCATGCCCCGTTTCAATTACAAGGGTTTTCAGTTTGTGGAAGTCACCTCCACCCAACCCCTCGACCTTTCGGAGAAAAGTCTGGTGGCTTATTTCATGCACAGCGATGTGCCGCCCGCGGGGAGCTTACGCTCTTCCAATCCCACCCTCAACAAGATGTGGCAGGCTGCCAACGCCTCTTACCTTTCCAACCTTTTCGGCTATCCCACCGATTGCCCGCAGCGTGAGAAAAATGGCTGGACGGGAGATGCACAGGTCAACATAGAAACAGGTTTGTATAATTTCGACGGCATCACAGTCTACGAAAAATGGCTCGCCGACCACCGCGATGAGCAACAGCCCAACGGCGTTCTCCCGGCAATCATCCCGACAAACGGCTGGGGATACCATTGGGCTAACGGTCCCGACTGGACCAGCACCATCGCCCTGATCCCCTGGAATATCTACCTGTTTTATGGTGACTCACGACTTCTGTCCGATTGCTACGACAACATCAGACGCTATGTCGAATCTGTTGAACGGACCAGCACCGACGGACTTACCTCCTGGGGACTGGGGGACTGGGTGCCGGTGAAATCAGTGACCCCGAAGGAGTTTACCTCCTCGATATACTATTATGTGGATGCCTCCATATTGGCCAGGGCGGCAAAACTCTTCGGGAAAAGAGAAGATGCGGAAAAATACGGAGCGCTGGCCCTGAAAATCAAAGAAGCCATCAACAGGAAATACCTGAACCCGGAAACGGGAATGTATGGGTCGGGGTTGCAGACCGAGCTGAGTGCCGCCCTGATGTGGGGCATCGTACCCGACTCCCTGACCGGCAAGGTGGCGAAGAACCTGGCCGACAGGGTGGTTGCCGACGACAGCCACATCGACGTGGGCCTTCTGGGATCCAAGACCATCCTGAATGCTTTGAGCGAAAACGGTTATGCAGGGCTTGCCGCCACTGTCGCCCTGCAGGAAACCTTCCCTTCGTGGGGCTGGTGGATTGTCAACGGGGCAACCACCTTTTATGAAAACTGGCC
>CAYYJE010000061.1:0-2849 GCA_964472165.1 uncultured Prolixibacteraceae bacterium
GAGGCGGTCTCCTTCCCTGATGAGCATGGTCCCTTCGCGGAGGCCGGCCACGGTCACTTCAGGGTTGACTTCCAGGAATTCGAGGATGCGTTGTTCGCGGGTTTCTCCGGCATGGCCGTCGGGATTGGCATCCAGATAGTGGGGGTTGATTTGGAAGGGGACCAGTCCGAGGGTGTCAAAACCCAGGGGGTCCACGATGGGCATGTCGTTGGTGGTGCGCAGGGTAGGGCAGGCCACGTTGGCGCCGGCGCTCCACCCGATAAAGGGAGTTCCTTGCAGCACCTTCTCCCTGATGGGTTCCATCAATCCCTGTTCATGCATCATCCTGACCAGCTGCCAGGTATTGCCGCCTCCCACGACGATGGCTTCGGCGTCACGCACCGCCGCCACGGGGTTGTCAAAGCTGTGAATGCCTGCCACATGGTGTCCGGTTTCCGCAAAGCGCTCCTCCACTTTTGCGACATACTCATCGAACGAAAAAGTCACCCCCGCAAAGGGAATGAAAAGGGCTGTCACCGGACTTCTGCCCAGGAATTTGCGGATTTCCCCCTTGGGGTAGTCGAGGTAGGGCTCCCCCGGCATGGTCGAATTGCTGATTAACAGTAATCTCATGATGGTATCATTTGGATTGTTTAAAAGCTGACAATATTCACCCCGAACGAAAGCGGCACCAATTCAGGTCCTAACGCTTTTTTGAACAAGGGCTGAAGATCATAATGGGCAAACAGGGAAAAATTCCGGTAGCCTGCGCGAAACATCAAATTGTAACGAAACCGGTGAAGCGAAAAATCCCCCGGTGTTTTCAGTTTTTCCCGCTTCCTGTCAAGGCGGTACACAATTTTGGTATGGCTTCCCAGCCGGTAGCCTCCCGTCACCCCTGCCGATACAAAAATCCGGTTGTTGTAATGGTTTACAGGAATCTGAACCTCTGCCATCAGGGGGAGAATCAGGTAAACCACAGAGAATTTTGATCGTTGGTTATCTTCAAAAACCAAAGTCCGTGGTTCAATCCTGCCGGTAACCGACTTTTCAAAGGTGGTATTCTGATCGAGCCTGAAGTTCTGCCACCAGATCCCCAAACCGGTAACCAGTCCGATTGTATTGTGGTAACTTTGTAATCCGATGCTTTGCTGTACCGGATTCAGATAAAAGGACCAGGATTGGAGAAGGCTGTTATCCAGAAAAGGCTGGTCGTAACCTTCATAATTGCGGTTCACAAAGGTGTTTAGTCCGGCATCAAAGCCAGCCCAATGACCTGTGAATTCATCTTCCCACAAGTTAAAGCCACCACCGGTGATGTTCCGCAGGTCGATGTTTTTCAGGAGCCTGGCAGGTTTCTCCTTTGCAATGCCGGTATTTTCCACAGTTTGAGCCTCCGATTTTACGGATGTGAAGAGAAAAAGGCATATCAGGCAAGCCAAAATAAAAAACCGGGAAGCCCGGATGACGTAAACCTCAGAATTTTCAGCGTGGTTCATGCCGGTATTATTGATGGTGAAAACTTATCTTTATGGTGCAAAGGTAGGTGTTTCACGCTTTTAAACAGAAAACGGGCCCGGAAAGTTTAAGGATTGAATTCCATACCTATCATAAAAAAAGGGTGTTTTAACACCCTTTTGCCTCTTTCGATGTGATGATCAGTCGAAACTGAAAAGGATTCCGACGCTGAGGGGTCTGATATCCGGGCCTTTGTTGGCTTTGAAAAGGGAGGTCATTCCCATATTGGCAAAAAGTGAGAGACTGCCCATGCCGATTCGGCCGGTAAGGTCATATTTCAGCGGGTTGATATTAAAACTCCTGCGCTCCTTGTCTTTGGCATCGTGATATTTGATCTTGGTATGCGAGCCGATATTCAATCCCCCGATCACACCGGCACCCAGCATAAGGGGAGTGTTGTTCATCTTCAGGGGAGTGGCAATCTGAAAGATCATGGGAACCGTCAGGTACGATACCGATAATTTGGATTTTTCTGCTTCTCCGGAGAGCGGAAGCGGCATGATTACCCCGGTTTCCTCATCTTTTGTGATACTCATGTCGCGATCGAAGCGGTAATCCATAAAGCTGAAACCCATACCGGTGACCAGCGCCACAGTTTTGCGCTTGTTGCTGAAGTTAAATTCTGCAAAGTTTAAGTTGACAGTGACCGATTTCGGGGTATTGATGTCGAAGAAACCCTCGAGGTCATGGTTGTACATGCTGTAATTCTCCAGGTGAAACATGTTGGCCCCCAGTTCAACACCTCCCCAGGACCCTTCAAATTTCTTCTCTTTTTCTTCCTCCTCACTCTCTTTGGGTGCACGGGTTGTTTTGATGGAAGTACCGTCATCACCATCAATCACTTTGACTGTTCTCCTGCCGATCCTGATCTTCACGGTGTCACCGCTTTGGTTGGTGATGACTTCAATTCCGCCTTCATCACCCACGCGGACTCTGGTGCCCACACTGTCCTCAATGACGGTAACCACTTCCTTGTCCATCACTTTTACCCGGGTAGCGGTAGTATCTTCCGTGACGGTCACCACCTCTTTTTCATTCACCTTCACCTTTGTAGTGTCCTGTGCCATTGCGGTATAAACCGTTATAACTGCTGCGATAAGTAAAATAAATCTCTTCATGGTTTTATGTTTTTAAATTCTGCCTGTAGGACGGACATTTTAAATAAAAGTTACAATCCTCTAATCTTTATTCACCGGGATGGACAATCCGAGTAACCGGGTGTCGAGGTTGTAGGCAGTGATTTCCCCTTCGTTGTTGGTGTGGAAACTGAATTTTTCGTTCGACAGGGAAGCCGCCATTTTTAGTCCGAACCGGGTAACCTTGCTGAGGCTGAGGTCGGCGAGACTGTTGCC
>CAYYJE010000061.1:2949-17872 GCA_964472165.1 uncultured Prolixibacteraceae bacterium
TGCTGTTAACGGCTTTTCATGATTGTGGGTCTGTATCCCGGAAACTGCGGCTGATACAGGATCTGAAGCCATTCCTGATGGTTGGCCCTGGTTCCCGGCAATTTCTGTTCCGGTTGGGGGAAGAATTTCTTCCTGAATTCCCTGATCCCCGGTTTGAGCGTCCATTTCAGTTTCCGCCACTTCTGTTCCGGGTCCCGGAATTACAACCTGATGATCCAGAACCGCATATGCAAGGGCTGCAACCAAAAGCCCCGCAGCTACCCGCATGGTCCAGTTCATCATCACCCGGATCACAGGGGTGTGGTAAAGCTTGTTTTTCCCGGGGTAAACGACCGAAGAGTCGGGAACCAGCCTTGTAAGCTGGTAAAGGCCGGCTTCATTTTGTTTCACGGGATGGTGTTGCAGGTATTCTTCAAAATGTTTTTTGGTAGGGGTATCCAGGTCCCCTTCCATATGCGCGATAGCTGCATGATCGAACTCCTCAGGGAGGTCGAAAATCTCCTTTTTTAATTTTTCCTTCTCTTCAAAGACCATCTCCGGCGCCTGCAGGGGGATTGCCTCAAACGCGGTAAGCTCCTCCTTCAGGTCAGGATTTTCCAGGACGAAACGGATGAAATCATCAGTCATCCCCTCATCCAGACGGCCTTCCAGGTAATCCAAAAACCAGGACTCGTAATTATCGCGCGTGATCTTCATTTAAATTTTATATCAACACATCAATCTTGCCAATGTAATTTTTCAGGAAAAGCCTTGCCCGGTAAATGTAAACCTTCACCTGTGATTCGCCAAGTCCGGTCATCTCCCCGATCTCCTGGTAGGAATAGCCTTCATAATCACGCAGGGTGATAACGATTCGCTGTATTTCAGGAAGTTTTGCCACTGCTTCGTTCAATCTTTCCGCCACATCGGGGAACCGGGAGCTGTAACTGTCATCCCCGGCAGGCAGTTCTTCCGCAAAGCTCATCCGTTTCTCCTTCCGCAACCTGTCGATCAGGGTGTGGTATGCCGTGGTGAAAAGGTAGGTCTTCACCTTTTCACCGTTGATCTGGGCTACGTTTTTCCACATTTTTTCGTAACTGTCCTGCACAATATCCTCAGCAAAATGATGATCCTTTACATTTTTCACCACAAACCGGAAAAGCCGGTCGGCATAAAGGTTCACGGATTTGTTATACTCTTCAATCGTCATGCTGCTTCTGAAGCTTTTCGTGTATAGGACGGTTTAATCCGGAAAATGTTACACCTTTATTTTTTTATCCGGAATTTGAACTTTATAAAAGGGAGCGCTATTTTTGCGTCCGTTCCGGATCCGGAGAATTTAAAGAAGCGTGTCATGACAGAAAATAAACATCAGAAGATTGTGGTCAGTGGAATCAGGCCTACCGGGAACCTTCACCTGGGGAATTATTTCGGGGCAGTGCGCAGTTTTGTAAAGATGCAGTCGGAGTACCGCTGTTATTTTTTCATTGCCGACCTTCATTCGCTGACCACTCATCCGACGCCCGACAACCTTCAGGCGGGGGTTAAGCAGGTGCTGGCCGAATACCTGGCCTGCGGCATTGACCCGGAGGCCGCTACCATTTTTATCCAGAGCGATGTTCCCGAAGTGGTGGAGCTCTATACCTTTCTGAATATGAACGCTTACCTGGGTGAGCTGGAGCGCACCACCTCCTTCAAGGACAAAGCCAGGCAGAATCCCGACAATGTAAATGCCGGACTGCTCACCTATCCGGTGCTGATGGCCGCCGACATCATTATCCACAAAGCCAATTTCGTACCGGTGGGGAAGGACCAGGAACAAAATCTGGAGATGGCCCGCAAGTTTGCCACCCGTTTTAACCACATGTATGGCCACCGGTTGTTTCCACTGCCCAAACCCTTTACCTTTGACGGGAAAGATATGATCAAGGTACCGGGTCTTGACGGATCGGGGAAAATGGGAAAATCGGAAGGAAACGGCATTTTCCTCGTGGAAGATCCGGCCGATATCCGCAAAAAAGTGATGCGGGCAGTTACCGACAGTGGCCCGGTTGAGATGAACCAGGAAAAGCCGGAACCCATTAAAAACCTGTTTACCCTGATGCAGATTGTCTCCGGCGCCGATACCGTAAACTATTTTGAGGAGCAGTACAACTCCTGCCAGATCCGTTACGGGGATATGAAAAAGCAACTGGCTGAAGATATCATCCGCTTTACCACACCCATACGGGAGCGGATCCTGGAAATCCGCAATGATGACCCCTATCTTGGAAGGGTTGCCCGCATGGGCGCTGAAAAAGCACGAGAATCGGCAGCCCGCACCCTTGCAGAGGTCAAGGAATTGATCGGGTTGAAAAGACTTTACTGATTATTTTGCCAGTCTGATCTTTAGTTTGATATCCTGCAGCGGGCGGTCGGCCTGGTCGGTTTCTGAAGCCGCAATTTTGTCGAGAACTTCCAATCCTTCGACCACTTCTCCGAAAACGGTATATCCGCCGTCGAGGTGGGGTGTTCCCCCGACAGTGGTGTAGGCCTGCCGCTGGGCTTCGGTAAATTTCATTTTGGGGGTGGCTGCGAAGATGCTGTCGGCCTTTGCCTGCAATTCCGCCACTTTCAGGTTAAAAGCCTCCTGGTTGTTCTCGTTTCTGTACCGGTTCAGCTCTTCCTGGGCAGGTAAAAAAAGAGTCCGCATGATGTTTTGCTGCAGCCCGTCGTTCATTTTGATCTCCAGGGTGTCAAGTTCACCCTGACGAAATATCTTCCCCTGCACAAGATAAAACTGGGAACCACTTGAAGCTTTTTCAGGGTTAATCTGGTCACCCTGCCGCGCAGCAGCCAGCGCCCCTTTCTTGTGGAAGAGCGAGGGTACGATTTCTGCCGGAATGGTATATCCTGGCCCCCCGTTTCCCAAAGGTACGCCAGGCAGGGCATTTTTGGAGTCCGGATCTCCGCACTGAACCATAAAATCATGGATAACCCGATGGAAAAGAAGGTCGTTGTAAAAACCCTCACCGGTAAGCTTCAGAAAATTGTCGCGGTGAAGAGGAGTCTCGTTGTACAACCTGACCTTCATATCTCCCATGCTGGTAGAAATAATCACCATGTTCCCTTCCGGTTGTTTTCCGGAATGGCCACAGGAAGTTCCTCCCCACAGGAGAAACATCATCAGAATAAATCCCGTTGTTTTCATTTTCTTTAACTTTATCGGCAAAGTTAACAAACTTCTCTGATGGAATATCTGCATATTGATGACGACCTGCATCTGGCGGCCCTCAAATTTTCACACGCACCAATGGTATACCAGGCGATTGATGAAAACCGGAAATTTCTCCGCCGGTGGCTTCCCTTCGTGGACCAGACCCGCAGGAAAGAAGACACGGAAACTTACATCCGTATGTTGCTTTCCGACCAGGAAAAATCAGAAAATGAGGTTTTTACGATCTGCTACAAGGGTGATTTTGCCGGATTGGCCGGTTTCAAGGACATGGATTTTGTCAATCACAAGGCTGAGATCGGATACTGGTTGATTGAAAAAATGCAGGGCAGGGGAATTATGACCCGCACTGTCAGAAAAATGATCGATTATGGATTCCGGAATCTCAACTTTAACCGCATCCAGATCAAAGTTGCCGTGGGTAACCAGAAAAGCGCCGCAATCCCCGTGCGTCTGGGAATGCTCCCCGAAGGGACCGAGCGGAACGGGGAATTTCACACCGACCGGTTTTTCGATCTGGAGATCTACAGCATGCTCAAGCGGGAATGGGTCGCGTCGCTGGTAAAGGTGTGACCTGCTAAGAAGCGGTATTCGCAGCGAGGCAGGTGATTGTTTCTTAATAATGAAGCCGTTGGGTTAAAAACTGTTAACTACTATTGTGTTTTATTAAAAATGAATATATTTGACCCGAAAATTCATTTGTTCGATTTTAACTAACCGGGAAACGTTCCGGAATTGATTATGAATATGGAGAACAAAACCATCAGGAGAAACCTTTACCGGGTTCTTCGGAAAACCGGGGTCAGAAAAGAAAACATCACCCTTGATGCAAATTTTACGGATGATCTTCATTTTGACACCACAGATTGGACCATTTTCACCTATTACCTGGAGCATATTTTCCACGTAGACGTGAAGGAAGAGAGTTTACAACACCTGCGATGTGTGAATGACACCATTGCGCTGTTGCGTCAGTCGGCATAAGAAAAAGTATTAAAAATTCAGAGGGGAGGCGACTCCCCTTTTTTTATGTTTCTCCCCATTTGAAGCCTCCGGATTCCAGAGCTGCCAGGGATAGGATGCGGTGCACAACGGTCATGCAGGCAGCCTCCAGTGTTTCAGGATTGGAATAGAAGGAAGGTGAGGCCGGGCAGACAATGGCTCCTGCCAGGGTGAGGGTTTTCATGTTTTCGAGGTGAATGAGGTTAAAGGGAGCCTCCCGTGGAACAAGGATCAGCCGGCGCCGTTCTTTCAGCATTACATCGGCGGCACGCGTGACCAGGTCATCTGAAACTCCTGATGCAATTCTTCCCAGGGTTCCCATCGAGCAGGGGCATACGATGAGCGTGTCGAAAGTGGATGATCCTGAAGCAAAGGGAGCATAAAAATCGTCGTTTTCATAGGACCGGAAGGGGGGGATCGCTTCAAAGGGTTCTCCAAGTTCGTGTTTCCAGATTCCGGGTGCATTTTTCGAAAAGATAACCGCGATTTCTGCCGGTGAATCTTCCGTAAAGGTCAGTTTTTCCAGGAGCAGTTTGGCATAGAGGGCACCACTGGCTCCGGTGACGGCCACAATGATTTTTCTTTTTGCATTCATCAGGCAGGAGGCATTAGTCGATTCTGTAATACAATGCCAGTGAAATCACATTGTTGAACTGGTTCTGACGCCAGTACCAAAGGTCGTTGTCGGGTTTCCCCCTTACCGGCAATACCGAATAGGCCATCCGGAGATCGATTTTCAACTGGTCCACCACGTCAAACTGAAAACCCAGGAAGGGCTGAAGATCTGTCGCATTGAAGGGTTTCTGGTCTTCGGGCGGGAATTTTCCGTTTTCGTTGATTTCTACGGAACTTATAAGGTATCCGAACGAGACTCCCCCGATGACCGAAATCAGCTCACTGCTCCTGAACCCTGCAAATACGGGAAGTTCCATATAATTCAGGCGCATGATGTACTTGTCGGGAACAGGGTCTTTGGGATCGATCTTACTCCTGGCCCCTTTCTGGGAGAATTTCAGCTCCATTCCCCCGAAAATGGCGGGTGCAAGGTCGGTTTGGACCCAGGCGCCAGCCAGTATCCCGGGTTTGTGGTACCCTTTGTAGGTGTCGCCTTCGACCTGGGTTCCGTTAAAACCGGCCAGGATTCCGCCCTGGAAACGCTGTGCAAATACGGCTGAAGCCAAAGCCAGCAGAACTCCTAAAACAAATACCTTTTTTTCCATAGTCATTGTTTGTCAAAGAATTAAACATAGACAGCCAGCATCTCCTCCAAAAGGAGTATTCCATCCGTGGCTTTTTTCATGATATGGCGCACCTTTTGGTTTCCGGTTCCCGGAATTCCGGGATCGACAACGAAAACCGGGACTTCCTGGCCCACATAGTTGACAAGTCCTGCTGCCGGGAATACCTGCAGGGAAGTGCCGATGATCACCAGGATGTCGGCGCTTGAAACCAGGGTGGTGGCTTTTCCGATATTGGGCACCGGCTCACCGAACCACACAATGTGAGGCCGCAGCTGGCTCCCTTTCTCACATAAATCACCCGGATTCAACTCCGGGGATTGAAGGGTGTAAACCAGGTTGGGATCGGCGGTACTTCTGGCTTTGCGCAATTCTCCGTGCAGGTGGAGTACGTTGCTGCTACCTGCCTGCTCGTGCAGGTCATCGACATTCTGGGTAACTACCTGTACGTTAAACAACTTCTCGAGCTGAGCTATCCCTAAATGGGCTCTGTTCGGGGAGGCTTCCCATAACTTCCGCCGCCGTTCATTATAAAACCGCAGTACCAGCTCCGGATTTCGCTGCCAGGCTTCCGGACTGGCGACATCGGTCACATCATATTGTTCCCACAATCCCCCCATATCACGGAATGTTTTCAGGCCGCTCTCCTGGCTGACGCCTGCCCCACTCAACACTAGCAGCTTTTTCTTCATCTCTTCACTAAAATCCTGAAAGCTCCTGCAGTTTCATTTTTTAAAAATAAGCGTTCCTCCGTATATTTCCACAAAAGGGCATGGTTATTTTTTAATTTTGTGGCATGATAGACCAGGTCACAGTTGAAAGAATCCTCGATGCCGCTGAAATAGTAGAGGTGGTTTCCGATTTTGTAAATCTGAAACGAAGGGGGGTCAACTACCTGGGAAACTGTCCTTTTCATAATGAAAAGACCCCTTCGTTCACGGTATCTCCGGCAAAAGGGATTTTTAAATGTTTCGGCTGCGGAAAAGGGGGCAACGCGGTCAATTTTATCATGGAGCATGAAAGCATGACGTACCCGGAAGCCCTGAAATTCCTGGCACGCAAATACCATATCGACATCATCGAGAAGGAGGATACGGCTGAAGAAAGGCAGCAGAAAGATGACCGTGAAAGCATGATGATTGTCTCCGGCTTTGCCCAGCGTTATTTCAGCCGTTACCTCTGGAATGAAACGGAGGGGAGGGGAGTGGGTCTCAGTTATTTCCGGGAGAGGGGACTGCGTGACGATATTGTCAAAAAATTTGAACTGGGATATTGTCCCGACGGGAAAAGCCATTTCACCGAGGCGGCTCAGAAAGAGGGCTACCGGATGGAGTTTCTCGAAAAGACGGGCCTGACCATCAAGCGGGAAGATTGGATCCGTGACCGGTTTGCGGGAAGGGTCATGTTTCCCATCCACAATATTGCGGGCAGGGTGATCGGTTTTGGCGGCCGGATCCTGAAAGAGGAGGCCAACAGTGCCAAATACCTCAATTCACCGGAATCGGAGATTTACCACAAAAGCCGTATTGTCTACGGAATTTTTCAGGCAAAGCGGGAAATTGCGCGAACCGACAAATGTTTTTTGGTGGAAGGATATACCGATGTTTTGTCGATGCACCAGTCGGGAATTGAAAATGTGGTGGCCTCGTCGGGTACCGCACTGACCCCTGACCAGATCAGGCTGATCAGGCGGTTTACCACCAATGTGACCATCCTTTACGATGGCGATGAGGCGGGGATCAAGGCTTCGCTAAGAGGAATCGACCTGGTTCTGGAGGAAGGGATGAATGTGAAGGTAATGCTACTGCCTCCCGGGGAGGATCCTGATTCATTTGCCCGGAGACACAGCTCCTCGGAATTCCTGAAATACATTGCGGAAAACGAAACCGACTTTATCCGGTTTAAGACGTCGTTGCTTCTCAGGGAGAGTGAAAACGACCCGATGGCCAGGGCACGGCTCATTACCGATGTAATCCGCTCTGTGGCGGTAATTCCCGAAGCCATCACCAGGTCGGTCTACATCAGGGAGTGCAGCACGATGATGAATGTGGAGGAGTCGGTGCTTTACAGCGAGGTCCGGAAAATTCTGGCTTCCAAAAGCGGAAGAGGTGCCGTACCTGCCCCTCAGGAGTATAATAAACCCTCCAGGCAAGTGGTTATCCGCCCGGAAACTCCGGAAGAACTCAATTCCCAGGAGAAGGAACTCCTCCGGTTTCTGCTGAAATACTGCCAGGTCCCTTTGTTTGAAGAGGAGGGCGAAAATGAAGAAACCCCTGTGATTGTCACAGTGGGCGATTTTATTATCGGCCAGCTTTACGAGGATGACATTGTCTCGGAAAAACCCCCGTTTAAAACCATAATTACCGAAACTGCGGAAAGGCTTCACGACGCTTCCTTTTCGCCGGAACGCCATTTCATTTTCCACCCCGACAAAGCGGTGAGCCAACTGGCAAGCAACCTCCTGGCAGAAAAGTGGGTGGAGAGTAAAAGGTGGAACAAGGCGGGTTCCTACACCGAAAAGGAGAGTGAAGCGCTGGAGTGGCTGGTTCCACGCATTATGAACGAGTTCAAGCTGTTTAAGATCAAGGAGGTACAGCTTAATCTCGAAAAAGAGATCGGAACACGGGATGCCCTGAACGATGAAGCCGGATTGTTTGAAATTCTGGCTAAAATCCAGAATCTGAAAAAGCTGGAAAAATTCCTTTCCGACAAGTTGGGCAACAGGGCTATCAACTGAAAATTAACAATCCGCATCCTCCGTCGCCTGATTTTCCGTTTTCCTTCAAATTCTTGATAACCTGTTGATAACTAATCATAAATATGGGAAAAGCTCAGATTTGGCAAGAAGTATAAAATCTAAATTTATGGGTTGAAGATTTAAAAATGATTAATAATCAGTAAGTGGCTAAACTATAGGTATTTAGATCTTAAAATAAAGTAAAAATCGCGGGTTTCGGAGTATCGAATGAGGTATTTGGGTTAATATGACAGGCTGCTTTTGTTAAAATAAATTAAAAATAAGAATCAAAGACTATTTTTGCACCACGAATTTTAAAAACTAAAAGTTGTATGAACAAACAGGTTAGAAAAATTTCAATGATGATGGTGCTGCTGTTTTTATCGGCTGCGGCAGCATTTTCACAGGTTACTACTTCCGGATTGTCCGGCAGGGTAGTGACCGGCAACAATGAAACTTTGCCGGGAGCTACTATTGTGGCTGTCCATGTACCGTCGGGAACCCAGTATGGTACGATCACCAATTCAGAAGGCCGGTTTAACATTGAAGGCATGCGTCCCGGTGGACCTTATTCTATCGATGTCTCTTTTGTAGGCTATTCAACGGAAAAATTTTCGGGGATTACCCTTTACCTGGGTGAATCATTCTCAATGAATGTGGCGCTGAAAGAAAGTACGGTAGATGTGGGTGAAGTAATGGTGATGGGAACACGGTCATCGGTATTCAGCTCTAACCGCACCGGCGCCCAGGAAATCATTACCAGCGAGCAAATGGAAAAACTGCCTACCATCAACAGGTCGCTCAACGATTTCACCAAGTTGACCCCGATGAGCAGCGGTGGCAATTTTGGCGGTACCTCTTATCGGTACAACAATGTGACGGTCGACGGAGCATCTTTCAACAACTCGTTCGGACTTGCCTCCTCGCTGGGTGCTTCGGGAACCGAACCCATAAGCCTTGAGGCCATCGACCAGATTCAGGTCATGATCGCCCCTTATGATGTCCGCAATGGTGCCTTCACCGGCGCTGGGATCAACTCAGTCACCAAAGGGGGTACCAATAACTGGACCGGATCGGCTTATTATTATTTCAAAAGCCCGGACCTGGAAGGACGTAAGCAAAAGACCCTGACCCTCGATAAAAATGACTTCACCTACAATCAAAAAGGGTTTTCAGTCGGTGGTCCGATCATCAAAAACAAACTCTTCTTTTTCCTGAATGGTGAAATGGATCGGAAAGAATCTCCCATCGACTGGCAGCCCAGCCCCGCCAAAGGGCAGCAGGGAGATGGTCAGTCGATTGTAGACGTGGAAACACTTCAAACCTTTTCTGATTTCATGGGAGAACAGTTTGAATACTATCCCGGAAAATACAACACTTCAAGTGTACCCACCGAAGCTGATCGTTTAACCTCCAGGATTGACTGGAATATCAATTCAAAAAACACACTCAGCGTCAAGTATTTCTATCTGAAATCATTCAACACCAATATGCCCAGTGGTTCGGGTGCCACGGGAGGATCACGGAGCCCGAGCCCCGACCGGATTCCTTTCTCTTCTTCCTATTACCGCACAAACAACAATTTCAACATTATAATGGCAGACCTTACCACTACCATCAACAACAACATGACCAATACGTTGAAGGTGGGGTACTCGGCACTCCGGGATTTCCGGGATATGGACGGAGGCTTTTTCCCGCAGGTCGATATTCTCAACGGCACTGGCTGGAGCTACTATTCAGGAGCAAAAAGCCCTGACTACGTGAAAGGTTCCCTGATTGCCACTACCGTGGGAACTGAGGAAAACTCCTTCAACAATAAATTGAACAGCGACATCTGGCAAATTCAGGATAATTTTGTCATCACCGCAGGGAAGCACGTGGTTACACTGGGTACCCAAAGCGATTACCGGAAATTCCTCAATGGTTATGCACGCTATTATGCCGGTGTTTGGGAATTTAACAGCTTCGACGCATTTTATAAGGAAGTGGCAGATTACAAAGCCTGGATTGCTGGTGGAAAGCAAGGTTCTTTTGAAAGTCTTACCACAAAATACACCAAAGCCTACTCGCTTCAGCCCGAATTTCCCTATGCCAATGTCGATGTCCTTTCTTTGGGATTTTATGCCCAGGACAAGTGGAATGTGCGGAATAACCTGAATTTAACCTTTGGCTTGCGGGTGGATATTCCGGTATTTATGACCGACTTGCTGCCCAACGACAACCTTGCCCAGGAAACATTCCAGGGAGGAATCAAGATTGATGTATCCAAATATCCTGAATCAGCCCCGTTGTGGTCACCCCGGTTGGGTTTTAACTGGGATGTATTTGATGACCGTACCTTGCAGGTGCGTGGCGGAACCGGGATTTTCTCAGGAACCCCGCCTTATGTGTGGCTTTCCAACCAGGCAGGAAATAACGGATTGTTGTTTGCACAACTTTCGAAATCATCAAGCAGCGCATTGAAAGACAGGGGATTCGACGGAGATGCCAATTATTCTCCCGGTGCAGGAACCCCACCTAAAGCAGCCATTGCTTTCACGGATCCGGAATTCAAATACCCGCAACTCTGGAAAACCAACATTGCCGTGGATAAGAAATTTGGAAACGGCTGGATTGCGACTGCTGAATTCCTGTACAACAAAGACGTCAACAGCATCTACCATGTGAATGTGGCTCTTCCTGAAAACAGCAGTGCCGATGCATTCCAGATGACCGGAGTTGACAAACGGACCATCTACAAAAAGAATACTACCAGCGATATTGCCACATCCGCGGTGATGTTGTCCAATACCTCAAAAGGGTATTCCTACTATACCACCCTCCAGCTTCAGAAATCATTCGACGGTGATTTGGAAGGACTTGACATCACCGGTTCATATACCTTCGGGAAATCAAAAAGCGTGACCGACGGAAGTTCATCAGTGGCTTTGTCAGCATGGAGATATCGTCCGGCAGTTGATCCAAACGCCGAAGAAATCGGATACTCTGCCGGAAGTTTCCCGGGCCGATTCCTACTGACTTCCACTTACAGCAAATCCTTGTTCAGCAATACGAATTCATCAGTCGGTATTATTTTCCAGAGGTATTCTTCATTCAGGTATTCATATACCTATAGTGGTGACTTAAATAACGATGGAATCAGTGACAATGACCTGATCTTCGTTCCGGCTGACAAATCGCAGATCACGCTTGTGAAGGACGGAGCAAACGATCCTCGTACTACCGATGAAATCTGGGCACAGCTCGACAATTTCATCAAACAGGATCCCTATCTGAGCACCCAGAGAGGTAAATATGCCGAAAGAAACGGAGCAACTTCTCCTTATATTAACAAGCTTGACCTGAATTTTACACAGGACTTCTTCGTGGCTACCTCAAAGGGACAGAAGAATATCTTAAGGTTCTCTTTTGATGTGATGAACTTCGGCAACCTGGTCAATAAAAACTGGGGTGTCGAAAAAACAACCATTCTTGGATATCAGCAATACCAGTTTCTGAAAATGGTCGGGAAACCAAGTGAAACTGCAGCGCCCACTTTTTCAATGCCTTATGTTCCTGCCGGAACCGCAGGAAGTGGCTCAGCACAGACTGTACTGAACCAGACTTTCAGAGATTTTGTCACCTCCTCTTCCAGGTGGCAGATGCAGATTGGAATTAAGTATATTTTCAAATAAACCAAATCTCATCTTACTAAAAAAGGCCGGCCCGAAAGGGTTCGGCCTTTTTTAATATCAGAATATCAGAGTATTAGAATATCAGAATGTTATCGCTAAAAAATAGAAAAAAATATTAGTACTATGTGTAGCATGGTACTAATATTTATATATATATTTGCAGTACCTAATTCATTGTTTGGGAGAGTACAGTATAAAAAAAGGTTCTTTAAAGATATCAGAAGCCATCAGCCGGATTTTAATACCGGCATTTGCCTCAAAGCAGAAACAATTAAACAAGGAAAGGAAACAAGATGAACATTGAAAATTCAAAAGCGCAGATGCGGAAGGGAGTCCTGGAGTATTGCATACTCCTGGTGCTCGACGGGAAGCCTTTGTACGCCAGCGACATCATCGGCGAACTGAAGGAAGCCCGCATGATTGTGGTGGAGGGTACCCTCTATCCCCTGCTTACCCGCCTGAAAAACGACGGGTTGCTCACCTACAAGTGGGAGGAATCGTCACAGGGACCCCCCCGCAAATACTACGAACTTACTTCCGAAGGACGAACCTTTCTGGGTGAACTCGAAACATCGTGGGGTGAACTCGTGGAAGCCGTCGGCAAAATTAAAAACCACAAAGCCTGAAATTTAAATCCTAATCAGAAAACAGCGAAAAAAAAACAGAATTATGAAGAAGACATTCACCATCAATATAAGCGGCACCCTCTTCCACATCGAGGAGGATGCCTATGAAAAACTGCAGGGATATCTGCTGAAATTAAAGGAACACTTCGGGAACGAAGCAGAAGGCCGCGAGATTGTGGCTGATATAGAAAACCGGATCTCCGAACTTTTTACGGAGAAGGCGAAGGGGGATTCCAAAGTGGTCAGTGCCGGATGGGTCGACGAGGTGATCGGAACCATGGGAACACCCGAGGATTTCGCGGAACAGGAGAGTTCGGGAGAACCGTTTTCCGCGATCAAACGTAAACGGAGATTGTACCGTGCGATCGACAACAGGTATATCGGCGGGGTTTGCAGCGGCCTGGGCGCTTATTTCAAAGTCGATCCCATCGTGATGCGCATTCTTTTTGTAGTACTCCTGTTTGCCAATGGGATCGGCATTCTGGCTTATCTGATCCTCTGGATTGCCGTTCCGGGTGCACATACTACCTCCCAGAAACTGGAAATGCGCGGTGAAGAGGTCACTGTATCGAATATCGAACGTACTTTCCGCGACGATAACCCCGACATAAAGGAAGAACAGGCTGCCGGTCTGACTGATTCCCCCACCCCGGTGAGCAAAAGCAGCCGGCAGGGAGATGCGGTTTCCCAAACAGCCGGGGGAGTTCTGAGATTCCTGGTGGCCGTACTCGGATCTTTCCTCATCCTCGCTGGCTTTTTCGGCCTCCTGGGACTTATTTCCACTCTGGTAGTAGGGCAGACGTTTTTGTCGGACTGGCCCCTGGTATGGAACAACGATCTTCAGGTTTCGGGACTTCTCAACCAGTTCATCTCATCAGCCGGAGCTTCATGGGGATTGTTCTTTACCGGCCTCCTGGCCGGGATTCCCTTGCTGGCCATGCTTTATGTGGGTACCAAGCTTGTGTTTAACTACAAGTCGAACAGCACTGCGATCATATTGGGAATGATCGGGATCTGGCTGATTGCCCTGGTCGGTCTGGTCGTTGTGACAGTCAGGGAGGCATCCAATTTTAAAAGTACCTCCTCCCTGTCGGGCACCGAAACCATCTATCCTGCTCCCGGGAAAACCCTTAACCTCCTTCTGGCAGAAGATAAATTCGACAACATCAGCGAACTGGATTGGGATATCAACCGCTTCAAGGCGGTGATGACCGACAATAAAAGCCTGCTGCTGGGAGAGCCGCGCCTGGATATCGAAAAATCGCCGGCCAGCGATGTGGTGCTGGTGATCAAAAAAAGAGCCCGGGGAAGGTCACAGTCCGAAGCCAATGAAACCATTCAGAAGATCATTTACAACTACCAGCTGACCGATTCAACCATTACCTTCGACCCCTGGTTCATGCTGGGAGAAAACGGAAAATGGCGTGACCAGCGGGTGGACATCACCCTGAAAATTCCCGAGGGAACTTCGGTGTTCCTCAGTGAAGAGATGGAGGAGATCATTCACGACATTGAAAATGTATCCAACACCTGGGACGGCGATATGACCGGGAAAACCTGGATCATGATGCCCGACGGACTCACGATGAAAGACAGCCTTGTGGTCAAAACCGACACCATACAATAATTCTAAACACGAAGACAAGAAGCCACAAAAGAATCTTAAACACAAAGGCACGAAGACGCGAATGGGTTAAAATAATTCACCGCGAAGACGCTGAGACGCTGAGAGATATTTTGAAAATTTCTTTGAGGCTCTGCGTCTTTGTGTTTAATTTTTAGAAGTAGCAATAGATCAAATTTTCGTCTGCATCGAGCCGCAGTTCTGCATGGGCTTCTTTCACCTCCTCAAACAGGTGGGGTTTGCCGACCAGCTCCAGCTCCAACAGGGCGCACTTTTCCGGCTCATAGAAATTACCCGCTATCTGCGCCGTGACAATCCTTCCCTTTTCCACCGACAGGTAAATTTCCAGTTCGAGGCCTTCGGGGTGGTGGTGGCTGTTAAAAGTGTAGGCGGGGGAATAGCCGAATTGCCAATCCGGGGTTGCAAACTTGGTGGCAGCCAGTTTCCTGATTTCTGAAATTTCGTGTTCCTGAAGGGCAACCATTCTGTTTCCCGGATCAGCTGCCAGCTGATAATCAAAAAGCTTTCCGATGAATTCGCCGGAGGTCATGGGGTGGGGGAGGAATTCCGAAATATTGGCCACCGTGCTGCGGTTCGACTGTACGGCTTTCCCTCCATATCGTCCCGGAACCACCCTGATGGCGTCTCCCAGGTTGGCGAGGTCGCTGCTGAAAAGGAGTGTCCCGTGGTGAAGCACCCGGTTCCTGAAAATGTGTTCCGCATTGCCCGAAATTTTCTTTCCCTCCACCAGCAGGTCGTTGCGCCCCGATGTCTCCGCAGTGACACCCATCTGCGCCAAAGTTCCCCTGATGGGTTCCGTGAATTT
>CAYYJE010000062.1:0-17834 GCA_964472165.1 uncultured Prolixibacteraceae bacterium
TATTTAATCTCCTCGGCCAGGGTGACGGCTTTTTTCAGGGCCGCCAGTTTGTTGTACACCTCCTGGAGTTCGCTCTCCTCCGATGAGTTGGCCACGATGCCGGCTCCGGCCTGGTAGAAGAGGCGGTTGTTTTTGCTCAGGAAGGAGCGGATGACAATGGCGTGGTTGATGGTGCGGTCAAATCCCAGATACCCGATGCAACCCCCGTAGTATCCGCGGCGCTGGTTTTCGATGGTGTCGATAAGTTGCAGGGCACGGTGCTTCGGGGCGCCGGAAAGGGTTCCCGCAGGAAAGGTCTCCCCGAGGACCCTGATGAGGTTGGTGCCGGGGGCAAGTTTCCCCGATACCTGAGAGACCAGGTGGATCACATGGGAGTAATACTGCACTTCGCGGAAGGAGTCGACCGTGACCTCGCTGGCATTCCTGCTCAGGTCGTTGCGCGCCAGGTCGACCAGCATGACATGTTCCGCATTTTCCTTGGGATCGAGGGCCAGCCGGGCCGCCTGCTCCTTGTCATACGCGTCGTTGCCCGTCCGCCTGAACGTCCCCGCAATGGGATGAATGGAAGCCCTGCCCTCTTTGATCCTGATTTGGGCTTCGGGACTGGAGCCGAAGATCCGGAAGTGGCCGTAATCGAAATAGAAAAGGTAAGGTGAGGGATTGACAGAACGCAATGCCCTGTAAACATTGAAATCATCACCCTCGAAAGGTTGCGTAAACTGCCGCGAAAAGACCACCTGGAACACATCTCCCCTGTGGCAGTGTGCCTTTCCCCGGGTGACCATCTGCCGGAAATCCTCATCGCTCAGGTTGGAATTCTCCCCGCCGGTCACTTTAAACCCCGAGGTGATGAAATTGAGGTTCACCAGCAGGTGGTGGATATAGTCCATCTGCGAAACTTCTCCCTCGCGGAGGTTCTCGACGATGTAGATCTGGTTCTTGTGGTGATCAATGGCAATCACATATTTGTAAAAGCTGTATTTCACTTCAGGAATCCTGTACTCTTCCTTCACCGGGGCGTGGAGGTCAATTTTTTCAAAATAGCGGACCGCATCGAAATCCATGTATCCGAAGAGTCCGTTAATGGGAAGTTTTTCATCCCCGCTGCCGACCCTGAAGGAGGAGTAATAGCGGTCGAGGAGGTCGTGCAGGGGCTGTTCTGCGGAAATTTCAAAGGTGGTGCTGCCGTTTCCCTGCTGTTCTATGGTCACCCTCCCCTGGTCGGCGGTAAAGGTGGATACCGGCTCAAAGCAGATGAAGGACCAGGCATTTTCGTTTCCCCGGTAGTCAGAACTCTCCAGCAAAATGGCCTTGGGATAGAGATGGCGTAACCTGAGGTAGACGCTTACCGGGGTGACAGTATCGGCCAGGATCTGCCGGGTCACCGGGAAATATCTTTCCGTGTTCATGGGTTTTGTGTCGTTGTTCATGCTGTTTTTGTGTTTCTGGAAAAATTGCTCATAAAAAAAGCCTGCATCGGTCAAGAAGCAGGCTTTCATATAAAGTACTGGTCAGAGTAAAAGCAGGATCACTTCTTGCCGGGAGAGCAGGAGTGCCACCAAAACCAAACTGAGACCTGATGTTTCATTTCAAATTCGAATTACGGCTGCAATATAAATGATAATTTTTTAAACCAGGCACTTTAAGGTTAAAAAAAAGGTCAGAGAGGTGAAGAAATAATTCTCCATCAAGGATAGTTTGTTAATTTTACCAAAGCATTCACTTTTTTGAAGCACATGTGGGGAAACTGGAATTTCTTACAGCCCAGTTTATGGGGGGCCATTTCGCTGCTTTTCCTGATTACCTCGGTGGCCATTGCGGTCATTGTGATTTCGGAAAAGCGGTCGCCCTATAAGACGGCGGCGTGGATACTGGCCCTTGTTTTGCTTCCGGGCATCGGCCTGATATTTTATCTTTTTTTCGGGCAGGAATATCGCAAGAACAAGATGTTTTCGCGGCGGGGGCTGAAGACCCTGGGACGTTTCAGGTCGCTTACCAACCGGCAGCTGCAGAAATTGCAGAAAAATGAGTTTCATCTGCCTGAGGCTGCCCGGGAAAAGGAGAAGCTGGTTCGGCTTCTTATGAGCAATTCCCATTCCCTGCTGACCACGGGTAATCATCTGACGATCCTCAACAACGGGGACAAGACTTTTGCAGCGATTTTCCAGGCCCTGGAGGAGGCGCAACATCACATTCACCTTGAATATTATATCATTGATGAGGATGAAACCGGCCTTCAGCTGAAGGATATTCTGGTGCGCAAGAGCCGGGAGGGGGTTGAAGTGCGGCTGATCATCGACGATGTGGGGTGCTGGGGGCTTTCGCGGCGGTATCTGCGCGACCTCAGGGATGCCGGGGTTGATGTAAGGCCTTTCATGGAAGTTCGTTTTCCGAGGTTTACCCACCGAGTCAATTACCGCAACCACCGCAAGATTGCCGTGGTCGACGGAATTTTAGGCTTCACGGGGGGAATCAACCTTGCCGACAGGTACCGGAAAGGGCTTGATAAAATCGGTCCCTGGCGGGATACCCATTTGCAGATCGAAGGGGATGCCGTTCGCTCACTGCAAGCCGTGTTTGCTGCCGACTGGTATTTTGTGAGCCGGGAGAACCTGACCGGGTCCGAGTATTTTCCGCCGATGACCATGGAGCCGGGAGCCGCGGTACAGATCAGCGCTGGAGGTCCCGATTCCGACTGGGAGAGCATAGGCCAGGCTTTCTTTACCGCCATCGCCGGAGCGTGTCGCGAAATCGCCATTGTCACCCCTTATCTGATGCCCCCGCCACCGATCGTCAACGCATTGAAAACTGCGGCCCTGGGAGGTGTTGATGTGACAATACTGATGCCGGAATTCTCCGATGCCGTCATTCCCAGGTGGTGCTCCTTTTCCTTTGTGGAAGAATTCCTGGAAGCCGGCGTGAGAATATTTTTCTACCAGAAGGGATTCATCCACAGCAAACTGATCATGGTCGACGGAGTCTTCTCCTCTGTGGGAACGGCCAATCTTGACTTCCGCAGCCTGGAAACCAATTTCGAAGTCAACGCCTTTATCTACGACGAACTCTTTAACCGTCAGCTGAAGGCCTATTTTCACCATGACCTCAGGAACAGCAGGGAGATCATGAGGGCGGAGTGGAAGCGGCGCCCCTGGAGTTCCCGGCTGAAGGAATCCCTGGCTCATCTGGTAAGCCCGATGTATTGAGATTCCTGTCCGGTGTTCTTCCTGTTGCCATTCTTTTAGAAAAGGTTAATTTTGAACCTTTATTATTTAGGATAGGATGGTATTCTCTATCAGACACTTTTTACCCCGGCAGGCAAAAGGAATCGCAATGCTGTTCTGGATGTTGGCCACACTTTCGGCGATACAGCTATCTGCCCGGGAGGGGTGGCAAAAATCGGGGATCAGGGCCAATCCCGTTATATGCCGGGTATCCGGCGAATCAGGCCATGGATATGTTCCTCCTCCCGGGGAATTTTTAAATCAGTTGAAATCGGCCGCCAAAACCTCCGATATTGTCGTCACCTATGTGGGTTTCCCCGACAGCGTAAAAGCTGCCTTCGAAATGGCGGTGGAAATCTGGGAGTCCCTCCTCAGTTCTTCGGTTCCCATTTATATGCTTGCAGAATGGAAAATATTGGACAACGAAACACTGGGAAGTTGTGGTGCGCAATATTACTACGCCAATTTTGACAATGCACCCTTCCCCGACACCTATTATCCGGTTGCTCTGGCGGAAAAGATAATGGAAAAGGAAATAACCGGCCCCGGTAACCCTGACATGAGGGCCAGTTTTAACTCCACAATGCCCTGGTATTTTGGTACCGATGGAAAGGCACCTTCTTCCAGATATGATTTTGCATCAACGGTTTTGCATGAGATTGCCCATGGACTGGGATTTATCGGATTTTTCAAGGTTGCGGAATCCGGTTCCACCGGGTATTACGACCATTACGGAGATTATTTTCCGGCGGTATTTGACCGCTGGGTAGAAGACTTCAACAAGAATCGGCTAACCAATCCTCTTGTTTTCAATAATCCTTCCAGGGAGTTATACAATTCTTTTACCTCTAATACCCTTTTCTCAGGAAGCCCGGTCGCCTTCTCCTGGGGAAGTCTGACCAGACCCCGTTTGTTTGCACCGTCCGGTTTTCTCCAGGGGTCGAGCATCTATCATTTAAATGACGGTACCTACCCGTATGGGAGTCTCAATGCGCTGATGACGCACGCCGCGGGAAAGGGAGAAGTGATTCACACACCGGGCCCGGTTACTTCAGGAATCCTCGCCGATATCGGTTGGAAACACCTCTATTTCAGGTTTTCACCTTTGAAAGATGTGGAAGAAATTGTGAAACCACTGGATTTCAGCGTGGTCATTGATAGCGACCTGGGTGTGAACAAGAAGAATGCGAGGATAATATGGTCGTCCGATCAGTTTGTTTCACACCGTGATACACTGCCATTGACCCCTGACGGCAACCGGTTTTATACCACGTTCAAACCTCCGGAATCCGTTAAAAAAATCACTTATTACCTGGAAGCAGCGGATACGCTCCGCCGGACCTTTACTTTTCCGGTCGACAGGGATGAACAGGTTTTCTCCCTCTATATTGGCAAGGATACGGTGAAACCTGTAATCTTGCACGAGCCTGTGAAATACCTCCTGTCGGAAAATGCGGAATTTGAAATTGTGGCCGACATCACCGACAATCTGAAAATCGATACCGTACAACTTTTCTTGTACGTCAACGGAACTCCTCTTCCGGCTGTTGGAATAGAAAAGCAAACGGGAAATCTTTTCAGGAAGCATTTTACGTATGCCGCTCTTGGTGCCCGTCCGGGGGATTCCATCTCCTATGTGATTCAGGCTGTGGATGCAGCCCGAAGCCCGAATATGAAAAAACTTCCCGAAAACGGAAGATTCTCCTTCAGGGTTGAAGAATACGGACAGCCAGTTAAACAATATGCCCATAATTTTGATGCCGCAACCGATGATTTTATCCTTGCTGATT
Source organism: uncultured Prolixibacteraceae bacterium (assembly GCA_964472165.1). Taxonomy (GTDB): domain Bacteria; phylum Bacteroidota; class Bacteroidia; order Bacteroidales; family Prolixibacteraceae; genus UBA1413. Next base: position 5,012 of record CAYYJE010000062.1, read on the forward strand.
TTAAGATAGTTACCTGGAAAGGTTTTGAAAACGGAGCCCTCCATTCTCCCCATCCCTATCTGAGTCCCGACAGGGACGATGCTTCCCTTGAATTTTTTACCATTTTGCGCAATCCGGTGATCGTTTCGGAAAACACCCGAATGAGCTTTGATGAAGTTGTGCTGGTGGAACCTGGTGAAACCGGCGTGAGTTTTGGAAGTGAGGATTTCTTTGATTATGTGATTGTGGAGGGAAGCCGTGACTTCGGGAAAAACTGGCTTCCCCTGCTTGACGGTTATGATTCCGGGTCCAAACAGGTCTGGCTTACCAGTTACAATACGGGAATCAAAGATGGAAATTCCATTGTCAGCGGGACCAAAGAGTTGTTTTTCAACAGGGAGTTTACCCTGACGCAAAATAGTAACTTCAAAGCCGGCGATACCCTGCTGATCCGTTTCCGGATTTGGTCCGATCCTTATGCCCATGGATGGGGTTGGGTGATCGATAACCTGAAGATTGAACCGACAGTCACCTCATCTCCGGTTACGCGGAAGACCGATGAGACGATTTCCATTTTCCCCAATCCCTTCGGGCAGGAGTTGTGGTTCATATCGGGTTCGGCTGAACCGCTACGGGATGTGGATGTCGAAATTGCCGACCTGACCGGCAGAATCCACCACAGAGAGAGATTTGACACAGTTTTGCCGCGTTCAAGGGTTACGATCGGAGTTCCCCCTCTTCCTGCCGGAATGTACATCGTGCGATTGAACTCCCGGGGAATCCCGCTGAACCAGAAAAAGATCATCAGGAAGGCATCGCGCTGACAGACCGGGAGGCCTGACACATTTCCGGTCTGATAGTGCCTTTTCCAAAGTTTTTTTCAGGGTATGGTTTCAGAATGAAAATTGATACTTATATTTGCAAACGGATTATCAGACAATACAGCCAGCAATGCAGAACAATTTTTACTTTTGGTTTTATTATTACGGACCGGTTACCGGAACCCGAAGGTAAGATATTGGATGCAGATGAAAGATATTTTACAAAAAAAGGTTCCGGATTCCGGGACCTTTTTTTATGTGATAAGGAATTGGTCTGAATGTAGAAATCTGAATCCGGATTTATCCGGAACGATACCGGAAAGGTGTATCTGTTAAATGGGAGTATTATGAAATTGTGCATGATCGGATTGGGCCTGATTGGGGGTTCCATGGCGAAAGACCTGAGAAGATCGGGCTTTGCCGGAGAAATTACAGGGGTGGAAGTCATCCGGGAACATGCGGATGAGGCTCTTCGACTCGGTCTTGCCGACAGGATCGAGCCCCTTGACGTGGCGGTCAGGGGTGCTGATATGGTAGTCCTTGCAACTCCGGTCGATATCACACTTCTGTTACTGCCGGAAGTACTGGAGCTGACCGGCGGCAATACCACGGTGACCGACATGGGATCTACCAAGCGCCATCTGGCCGAGGCTGTGAAGAATCATCCCCGGCGCCGCAATTACGTGGCCGCCCACCCCATGGCAGGTACGGAAAATTCAGGGCCGTCAGCGGCCCTCGACAACCTTTTTCAGGGGAAAATCGCCATCGTATGCGACCAGGAGAGGAGTGGTCCCCAACACCTCGCTCTGGTGGAGAAAATGTTTCATGCCCTGGGTATGAACATTGCCTACATGACTTCAGATGAGCAGGATCATACGACAGCTTTTGTTTCCCACTTGCCTCATGCTGCAGCGTATGCCCTTGCCAATGCAGTGCAGGATAAAGCCGACAGGCAGATCATTTTTGATCTCGCCAGCGGGGGATTTAATTCCACCGTGCGGCTCGCCAAGAGTACCGGGTCAATGTGGCATCCCATATTTGAACAAAACCGTGATTATGTGGTTGAATCACTCAATGTCTATTTGAAACATCTGGAACAGTTCCGGGATGCGATATTAAACAAGGAGAGCGAAAAACTGGGTGAACTGATCGGCAATGCCAACCGGATCCGGTCCGTTCTCGACGGGGAGAATCCACAGTTCAGGAAAAATGAAGAAACTTTTGTGAAATTTTATACCAAATAGCATGGCAGAAAAATTGGATATCCGGCCGATCCGGGAATGGTTGCCTCAACTCAACAATCCCCTTCTGATTGCCGGTCCCTGCAGCCTGGAAAGTGAATCCCAGGCCCTGGAAACAGCCAGACTCCTGGCAAAAGACCACCGGGTTTTCGTATACCGGGGAGGTCTCTGGAAACCCCGTACCCGTCCGGGAAGTTTTGAAGGGGTAGGATCTGTGGGTTTGAAATGGCTGAAACTGGTCAGGGAAGAGACGGGACTGCCTGTAGGAACCGAAGTTGCCAATGCCCAGCACACCGAAGAGGCTATGAAAAACAACATCGATGTGCTCTGGATCGGGGCCCGCTCCACCGCAAGTCCCTTTGTGGTGCAGGAAATTGCCGATGTGGTGAAAGGTTCCGATGCAGTGGTCATGGTAAAAAATCCCGTAAACCCCGATCTGCAGCTCTGGATGGGAGCCATAGAAAGGGTGTACCGGGCCGGAATCCACAACATTGTGGCTATCCACCGCGGATTTACTCCCTTCGGAGAGACCAAGTACAGGAATTATCCAAACTGGCAGATCGTGATCGAACTCCGCCGCCTGATGCCCGAAGTGCCGGTGATCTGCGACCCCAGCCATATCAGCGGGAAACGGGAATACCTCTTTGAAATCGCCCAGAAAGCTTTTGACATGGGTCTCGAAGGCCTCATGCTCGAATCGCATATTGATCCCACCTGTGCGCTCAGCGACAAGGAACAGCAGCTTACTCCTGCCGACCTGGCCAGGCTCCTCGACCGGCTGGTCATCCGCCACCAGAGTGCCAATAACCCGCAGTTTGAAAATCAGCTCGATATGTTACGTAACCGGATCGATGCCCTCGACAACGAATTGCTCGAAGTCCTCTCCTCCCGGATGGATATCGTCAGGGAAATCGGAAAATACAAAAAGGAAAACAACGTCACGGCCCTGCAGATCAACCGATGGGCCCAACTGATGGAAGAACGTGTCAAACTGGGGCAGAAGCTCAACCTGAACAAAACCTTCACCCAGATCCTCTTTCAGTTGATCCATGAAGATTCGGTCAGAATGCAGACGGAGATCATGGACAATCACATCGAGGGGGAAATTTAAGGCTAAGGCTGAGATTAAGGTTAAGATTTGTGGTGAGAATGCCTGGAGCTGTTGCTGTCATTCATTGTCATTTGCTACGCGTCATTAAGGCTTCGCCTGTCATTCGTTGTCATTCAGCACTGTAGGCGTGAGAGTATGGTAGCTTTAGGTGGAGGCTAATGTTAACACGGCTTTCTGTAAATTTTGCACAGCCCTGTTGTAAGCCGTTTCCAGATAGTAAGTATATATCGCATATTATTTAAATACGTTTAAATATTGTGTGATATTTACGAAATATTTAAGTCTATTTGAATATTTTGCAAATGGTTGACAGGTTAGGAATGGGATCATTCAACATCCTGCCTGGAATCCGGACATCTATCTTTAAAGATGCCTGTGCCTTTGCCTGAACTGCTTCTCCCTACCTTCCTTACCCTTCGTTTGCAACGAGGGGTAAACTGCTTATCGTTTTCAACGATGCAGATCAAACCAAACTGACGAGTTGCAAACTCTTTACAGTCAACCCCTCGTTACGAAAGAGGGGTAGTTAGAGGATGTTTCCGGACTAATCTTCAAAGGTTTTTCTAATTTTCAAATCATCAAATCATCAAATCATCAAATAAGTATATACCGCCACGGTATGGAGACCCACGGTTCCCCGGCGTAATGGATCCCCACGCGGGGATGGGTTGTGTAACCTTGAACCACAGGGGTATCTTCAATCCAGATCCGTTGGCTGTCACTCAGATTTTCTCCGTAAAAAGAGCGGTCGAGTTGAAGTGTTTTCCCCACCTTTCCGGGACCATCAACACCCTCAACACCCCGGATCAGCACCGCTGAGGCATCCCCTTCGGTACCTGTGACGACATTGAGCATCCAGTACATTCCATATATGAAGTAGACATACACCACTCCCCCTTCCCGGAACATCACCTCATTCCGGGTGGTTTTGCCTCTGCTGGCATGGCATGCCCGGTCACCATCCCCCCGGTAAGCTTCGGTCTCGGTGATGGTGAAACGGCCAACGGAGCCATCGTCAAATTTTCTGACAAGGGTTTTCCCCAGAAGCGACGGGGCAACCTCCAGCACGTCGCGAAGGAAAAAATCACGATGTAATCTTTGAACTTCGACTGTCATTCTATTGTCATATGCTGCGCGTCATTCAATAGTCATTTGCGCTTCGCGCGTCATTAGGCCTTCGGCCGACATACATTGTCATGGCCCTTCAGGCGTCATTCATGGTCATTTGCCCTTCGGGCGTCATTTAAGTACAAATGAATGAAAATTGAATGACCATGAATGACCACCGAATGACTATTGTTTCTTTTTGTTCCTGTATTCCCAAATGAAAAATCCGGCAACGGCCAGCAACATCAGCAGGGATCCCGCCAGGGAGACCTTGTTCCCCGTATAAAAGGCCGCCGGATGGAATTTGAATTCCACGGTATGTTCCCCGGCAGGGATCACCATGGCCCTCAGGATGTAATTGGCCCTGAAATGGGGAGTCTCTTTTCCGTCGACAAAGGCTTTCCACCCATCTGCATAATAAATTTCTGAAAACAGGGTGAGTTGTTCACTGTCGGATTTATAGTTGTACTTCAGGTAATTGGGTTTATATTCTGTAAGGGTGACGGAAGCCGCGGAATCTTTTAAAAAGCGTTTTCCTTCGACATGAGTGGAAAACCGTTTGTCAATTACGACGGTTTCTTTGTCCGTAATACGATCCAGTTCCCTGATTTCTTCATCTGCATCGGCCACAACCCGGAAATCGGGGGCGAACCAGGCATTTCCCCATGCGTGGGGGTTTTTCAGGGGCGGACTGTTGAAATCGTATAATATATATTTGGTGTTGAGCATATTAATGGCAGTAAGGCCACTGAAGACGGAATCAACGGGCATTTGGATGCCCAGGCCGCTGATCATTTCTTCAAGTTCATTGTTAAAATGGTGATCGATCATCTCCTGGAACCGGCGCAATTTCACAGCGCTGTATCCTCCCACATTTTTATGGAAATAGGATGCCCGTGCATCCTGCCAGGGGTTCTGCAGAGGGAGTACCCTGTAGCTGAGGTCTTTGTCTTTCAGAATTTCAGTGTCGGCGACTGAAGGGGAATAGAGGGAGGCTGCCTGTCTGGGGGAGGTGAAATGACTCTTGTTGAGATATTTTTTATCAACCATCCAAAGGTCTGTGAGAATCAGCAATCCCAGTGCGGCATAAAACCATACCGGTTTAATTTTTTCGAGCTTCCAGAGGAGGATTCCTCCGGCAGTCAGGGCAATGAAGACTAAGGATCGGAAGGCACTGTTTCGGAGCATTTCCTGACGGTCGCTGATAACTGCATTGAGGAGCCAGTCGGGGTAGGAAGAGTCGAAGGGTGCCGAGAAGTTCCCCGCGATCCCCGGCATCAGCGCCAGGAGGAGGGTTATGCCGCCGGTAATTCCGAATGCCCATTTCAGTGATTTGAGCAGTTCCTGTTTATCCACTTTTCCGCTGCCGATCTCCCGGAGTCCCAGAAATCCCAACAAGGGCATCGTAAAGCCAGCGATAACAAGGGTCATCTCCGGGGCCCTGAATTTGTTGTACATGGGCAGGTAGTCGAGAAGAAAGCTGGTAAGCGGCATCACATATTTTCCCCAGGAGAGGAGAATGGAGAGGAGAGTAGCACCCAGGAGCCACCACTTATCGGCCCCCCTGACTACAAAAAGCCCCAAAACAAAAAGGAAAACTACGATGGCACCCGCATAATAGGGGCCGCTGGTGAAAGGCTTGTCCCCATGGTAGAGGATCACCTGGCTGATTGCCTGGCGGGGATTTTCTACTCCCCGGTCGCGCAGGGCCTTGTAACTTTCCGACTCCAACCCCGGATTGGTGGTATGACTGCCGCCCATAAAGTCCGGGATCAGCATGGTCAGGGTTTCGGGAATTCCCTGGCTCCATTGGACAACATAGTCTTTGTCGAGGCCGGAGGTTTGGTTTGCGGAATTGTGGGAGAGTTCCGACTCTCCGCGTATGGTTTCCCTGGAGTATTTGTAATTGGTATAGAGATAGGAAAAATTTACGGCCACCGCTAGAAGCGCACCGGCAGCCAGCAATCCCGTGGTCTTCAGGAAAGGGGCTGTCCGTTTTTCCCTGATGGAAAATATAAGCTCAGTAATCACAAAAACGAGGAGGGCCATCATCCCGTAATAGGTAATCTGGATGTGACCGGCCATAATTTCAAGGGCCAGCCCGATAGTAAACAGAAGAGCTCCCTTTCGCCTGTCGTACCGGTAAGCCATCAGGGCACCGGCAACTACAAGCATCAGGTAACCCAGGGCGTACGCCTTGGAATTGTGTCCGGCCTGGATGATGATGATCAGGTAGGTGGAGAACCCATAAGCCAGGGCTCCGGCCAGACTCAGTTCCCTTTTCACCTTCATGGTTCTGAGAAGAATGTAAAAGCCAAGCAGATAAAGGATAATCATGGATGCGGGATGGAAGAGTTTTAAAAACCATCCGTGCACGTAATTCAGCAGGTTACTGTCATACTTTACGGAAACCATGTAGCCGGGCATCCCCCCGAACATCGAATTGGTCCAGAGGGCCTCTTCTCCCGTGGCTTGACGGTAGTCGGCCAACTCCTTTGACATGCCTACGTGACTCTGGATATCATGCTGCGAAATCGTTTTCCCTTCCAGAAGGGGAAACAGGTACAGGTATGAAACCGCAACAAAGAAAATAAATACGAACACGGCAGCCAACCCGTACTTATGCATAAGGCCCTGCTTTTCCATGATAAATTGATTAACGGATATATTCAGGCAAAAGTAGGGATTTTACCACTCATTGGGAAAAGTGTCGAAAAGCTTTTAAAGCAATCTTTTATTAGCTTTGTTCTTCAATTATGGGGATCATCATCAGGCAATCGGTTAAAGGCGCTTTCTGGTCATACCTGGGAATCGTGATCGGCTACATCAATGTAGGGATCATTATGCCCCAGTTCTTCGATACTGCCCAGATCGGTCTGGTCCAGCTCTTTGCCTCGGTATCCCTCATTTTCGCCCAGTTCGGTACTTTGGGCTTTACGAGTGTGATCAACAGGTTGTTTTCCCACTTCCGGGATCCCCGTAAACAACACAACGGTTTCCTTTTTCTGGCTGTGACCACGGGGTTGCTGGGATTTACCCTCACCCTGGCCGCATTTGTGTTTCTGAAACCCTGGATCATCGGATCCAATATCCAAAAATCACCGCTTCTGGTGGAATACCTGTGGCTGCTGATGCCTTTGGTTTTGATGCGTATCCTTTTCACCCTGCTCGACAATTACAACAAAATGTTGTACGACGCTGTAACGGGTACTTTCTGGATGGAATTCATGCACAAGATTATCAATCTTATCCTGATCCTGCTGTTCGCCCTGGGATGGATCGGATTCAGACTGTTTTTTGCGGGTTATGTTCTCTCCATGAGTCTGCCGGTTATTCCGGTAATCTGGATACTGGTCCGCAGAAACCAATTCAGCCTGAAACCACAACCCCGTTTCCTCAGCAAACCTTTACGCCGGGCGACCGGTGAAACCATGCTTTTCGGATTTGTCAACGGTCTGGCGGGTATTATGCTGGTGAATGTGGACCGGATATTTGTGAACCAGTACCTTTCACTCAGCGAAGTGGGTGTTTTCGGGGTTTGTGCCCTGTTTGCCACTTTAATCAGGATACCATACAATTCAGTGTTAAAAATTGCCACGGGAATTATTGCAGAGGCATGGAAGCGCAACGACCGGGCTGAAATTCAGTCCATTTACCGGAAATCGGCGCTTAACCAGGCGATTATCGGCACCCTTCTATTCACCGGAATTCTGGTCAACCTGGAGAATATCTTCAGGATATTGCCCCCGCAATATTTGGATGGAAAATGGGTCCTGATTATCTATTCTGCTGGCATACTGGTCAGTACAGTGATCGGTCTGGCGGGGAATATCACCGAAATTTCCCGCCATTTCAAGTACAATACCCTCTTTTTGGCCATTTCTGTGGGGCTCCAGTTTGTTCTGAGTTTTGTATTGATTCCCCGGTACGGAATTGTGGGGGCCGCGCTGGCCACCATGATCACCCTGGTGTTAAATGCCCTGCTGCAGGTTGCCCTTCAAAGAATTGCATATGGCATTTCAGGCGTCAGCTTCAGGTTGCTGTGGGTCGCAGGAATCGGGATTGTAAGTTTCGGAGTGGGCCAACTCCTGCCCCAAATGCCGCTGGTAGCCGATTTAGTGATCAGAAGCGCATTGGTATCACTGGTTTTTGGAGGTATTATCCTGAAGTTTAACGTGTCGGAAGAAATAAATGAAACAGTACAGGCAGTTTTCCAATCAATCAGGATATGGTTTAAAAGGCAACAAAAAGATTGACAAAGAATTAACCAGAAGTCTCAGTTAAAAACCAATTATACTTTTTCGTTCTGTGAAAAGAATCATTTTCATAACCCAGGGGAACATGGATCATGCGAGTTCACGGATCAGAGCAGTGAATTATATTCCGTATCTGAAAAAATGCGGTTATAATGTGTCATGGATTCCCCGGATACCCCGGAAATTCCGCTCCTGGGCGGGACGAATGCTGGTATTCCCGGTTTTGAAGCGGATCAACAAAATCAGGATCTTCGGAGCTTTGCTTTTTACGGGTTATGAATTTCTTTTTGTCCAGCGTCATTTTTTACATCCATCCCTTCTTTGTCTCGCACGGTTCCATAAAAGCAAAATTATCTTCGATTTTGATGATGCCCTTTATATTGATTCCCGCGATCGCCGTGCCTATAAAAAAACAGCAGGGATGATCAGAAACAGTGAATTGGTGATTACCAGCAGTCCTGTACTTAAAGATTTTGCTGCCCAATTCAACAGCAATGTGATAACCATTCCTTCACCGGTAAAAACTGACATTTTTAAGTCAGAAAATCGAAATCCCGAAGTCGTCACCATTGGATGGATCGGAAGCGAATGGACCTCCAAATATCTGGATCAATTGGCTGACGTATTTTTTGAACTTCTTCAGAAATACAGGGTAGCTTTTCTGTTTGTGGGATGCAAAACCGGGACTTTGCCGGATATCAATCCGGAAATTGTCCCCTGGTCACTGGAAAAGGAAGCCGGTTATCTCTCCCGGATGGATATCGGAATAATGCCCCTCGACAATGGTGATTTCGAAAAGGCCAAAGGGGGTTATAAACTCTTGCAGTACATGTCGGCGGGAGTGCCGGTAATGGCTACCCCTGTCGGGATAAATACCGAGATCGTCAGGGATGGGGAAAACGGATTTCTCTGCAGCAGCAGCGGGGAATGGACCGATGGCTTTGAAAAACTGATAGAAAATGAGCATCTCAGGAAGTCAATGGGGATTAAAGGTCGTCAGGATGTCATGGAGAAATACAGCCTGGATGTATGTTTTAAACTGTTCAGGGAATCACTTGAAAAATTAAGAAATAAATGATCAATCAAATCAATTTTGATAAAGCAGAAATACTCCGGATTGACCTGGGGTGCGGAAAAACTAAAAAGGAAGGTTTTATAGGGATAGATTCCACTCCTTATCCGGGTGTGGATTACATAGCTGATCTTGAAAAAGATTTAGGTTTTTTGCCTGACAATTCCGTTGATGAGTATTATACCTCCCACATGCTTGAACATATTGGGAATTTTGAGGGATTGTTAAGGGAGATGCACAGGACGATCAAACCGGAAGGAAGAATTGAAATCATTGTCCCGCATTTCAGCAATCCCTATTATTATTCTGATTTTACCCATCGCCGTTTTTTTGGCTTTTATACCATGGATTACTTTTATTCCGGGGAAAAGAACACCAGAAGAAAAGTGCCTTTTTACGAATTGCCTTTCGAGTTTCGGGTAACTGAAAGAAAACTGGTATTTAAGTCTTCATTTGGCAGGTTTCTGAATCTATACCGCAAACATATTATTCAACGGATTTTCAATGCATCTACCTACATGCAGGAAATTTATGAGAACATGTTCTCGACGGTGATTCCTTGTTCTGAAATCAGGTTTGTACTAAAACCGGCAAAAAAGAGCTGAAAATTACTCATTCATCAACGAGAGCAAGGCAATTGAACGGTTCAAGGCGTGAAAATTTTCCTTTATGCGTTTTCTGAACAGAATCCCATTATTTTCGGCAAGTGATGTGGCATATGTCAAGGCAGCAATTGCCTTTTCGATTTCCTTTTTGCGTATGATCAGATTTTTGTCACCGATCACTTTCGGAATGCCATTCACTTCAGAGCCAACCGGGATACATCCGCACAACATGGCTTCGCACAACACATTGGGAAGGCCTTCGCTCATTGACAACTGGGCGTAAATCTGATGCGATGAATAGATGGCAGGGAGTTCTTCTGAGGTGACGGATCCGTGAAGATGCACATTTTCAGGCAAACTGGCTTTTCTTAGTTCAGCCATCATCGTTTCACTGACTCCGTAAATGTGAAACGGTATTTCAGGAAGCTCAGCGGCAACCTGCGCCAGAAAATCACACCCTTTCAGGTGCCAACGTTTCCAGTCCGGAATGGAGCCTACTGTAACTACTGATTTATGTCGTATAATGCCAGCTACCGGCTTCCAGAAATCAGGATCGTACCCGGTAGGGACAACCCTTATTTCTCCTTTGATTCCTTTGACAAAATGACGGACACCCACAGGTAAACCATTACCGGTTTTATCCGCAAAATAGTTGGTGTTTTCAATCAGTGTTCCATCTACAGGTAATAAAATCGAAGCATTTCTGATAGCAAATTTGGCCAGGATTTGTCTCGGTTTATTTGCACAAAATAATCCATAGTTCAATTCCGGAATTGAAACCGCATCAAAGCCACCAATCACAATTGCTGAGTCTATTCTGAATATCTTTCCAATAAGGACAGGTATAAAAGCATGAATATCAGCAAACCAGATTAAGAAAAAATTATACCGGAAACCACAAAACAAAAAGAAAGATAACTGCTTTAAAAACTGAACTGCCAATAAAATACCTCCTTTTTCCGGTTTGAACTGGTATCTGGTTACATGACAGGCAGAGGACAGCATTTCATAATCAGCTTTGACAAAACTGGAATAGCTGGTGTAAATAAGGAGTAGTTTTTTTTGTTTTTCGGGTATGCTCATTGCAATTCAATCATACGGGCTGTAAAATTAGTAAATTTGACCGTTTTATCTGAACTGAGTTTTCATGTTGAAGATTGTCACCATCGTAGGGGCGCGGCCCCAGTTTGTCAAGGCGTCGGCGCTGAGCCGGGCGCTTCAGCAGGCCGGCATCCGGGAGGTGCTGGTCCACACCGGACAGCATTTCGACGACAACATGGCCGAAATCTTCTTCCGGGAGATGGAAATACCTGAACCTGCCTATAATCTGGGCATCCACTCCCTTTCGCATGGGGCCATGACCGGCCGGATGACCGAAGAGATCGAAAAGGTGCTGCTGGCTGAAAAGCCGTCGGTCCTGGTGGTGTACGGCGATACCAATTCCACGCTGGCGGGAGCCCTGGCTGCGGTGAAGCTGCACATCCCGGTGGCCCATGTGGAGGCCGGATTGCGCAGTTTTAACATGAAGATGCCCGAGGAGGTCAACCGGATCCTCTCCGACCGGATCTCTTCCCTGCTTTTCTGTCCCACCGAAACCAGCGTGGCCAACCTCCGGAAAGAAGGATTTGACCATTTTCCCGCGGAAATCTTTCTCACCGGTGACGTGATGTACGACGTGGCACTGCATTACAGCCGCCTCTCAGCCGAAAAGCCGGGCATCATAAAGCGGTTGCGGCTCCACGGCCGTCCTTTTGTGCTGGTGACCCTTCACCGCCAGGAAAATACCGACGACCCGACCCGACTCTCCGGAATCATCGGGGCCCTCAACGACCTCACCCGGGAATGGAATATCGTCCTGCCCCTCCACCCCCGTACCCAAAAAGTGCTGGCAGGCGCCGGTATCAGGCTGAACTTCACCCCCATCAACCCGGTGGGCTATTTCGACATGGTGGAGTTGCTTAAAAACTGCACGTACGTGATGAGCGACAGCGGCGGGGTGCAAAAGGAGGCTTTTTTCTTCCGGAAGCACTGCCTGGTGCTGCGTGATGAGACCGAATGGACGGAACTGACCGAGCTGGGGTACAACGTCATCGTGGGCGCCGATAAAGAGAAAATTGTGGCCTCGGCAGCAGAAATCACCCGGTCGGAGCGTTCTTTTGAGGAAACGCCGTATGGGGATGGCCATGCAGCGGTTAAAATCGCTGAAATACTTAAAGAGAAATTTTGAATATGGTTTTGCGTCCTTTGCGTCTTTGCGTGAAACAATAAGTTTATCCATGGAAAACAAGTTAAATATCCAGATGGCCGACCTCTATGGCCAGTACCTGAACATTAAAGAGGAGGTCGATGCCGCCATGCAGGAGGTGATCCGCACCACCGTGTTCATCAAGGGAGGAAAGGTCACTGAATTTGAAAAGCATCTCTCGGACTATCTTCAGGCTTCAGTCATTGCCTGCGGAAACGGTACCGATGCCCTGCAGATGGCCTTTATGGCCCTGGGTTTTCAGCCCGGCGATGAGGTGATCACCACGCCCTTCACCTTTGTGGCCACCGTGGAAGTCCTCGCCCTGCTGGGATTAAAACCCGTCTTTGTGGATGTGGATCCCGATGATTTCAATATTGACGTTTCCC
>CAYYJE010000063.1:0-17745 GCA_964472165.1 uncultured Prolixibacteraceae bacterium
ATCTCCTCAATCGGTACCGAGCTGACGGCCGACAGCAACCTGCTTCGCTTTTATGCCCCTGTGCAACTGGGCGCAAGGATGGTGTACATGCCTGGCCCCCGGAAGGTATTCGCAGAGATGCTGTTCTCCGTTGATTTCACCTCCTTTTGAGGGTTATTAAAGTGATTTCCGCAGGCATGTCAATTCTGAAAAGCATCCCGATGGTTCCTGTTCCACGGTTTACCACCAGGGTGGAAGTATCGTGACGGTATACGCCTCCCCATCGCCTGTTGTGAAACCAGGCTGTACTGAAGGGAATGCCCGCAAGTTTGATTCCCCATTGAAATCCATGTGTATGTCCGGATAAGGTAAGTGGATATGAACCGCTGTATTTCAATTCGTTATCCCAGTGAGCAGGATCATGGGTCAGGAGAATCCTGAACGCCTCCGGAGGAACCCCTTTCACGGCTTCCGGGAGATTGGTATACCGGGAGAAGGGTGGATGCCCCCAATTTTCCACCCCCGTAATGAAAAGTGAATCTTTGTTATAAGCTAACCTGTCAGATTCATTCAGCATCAACCGGAATCCCATTCTGCTGAAGGCCTGTTTTATCCCGTCAAGGTTTGCAGCTTTGGCTGCCGGAGAGTTCCACAGCGTGTAATCCCCGTAATCGTGATTCCCCAGAACGGCATATTTGCCTTTGGATGCTTGTAAATGACGGAGCCATGGTTCCACACGGGGTGCCTCCCATGCAAAGTTGTTCACCAGATCACCCGTAAAAAAGAGGAAATCGGGGTGAAAGTCGTTACACACCTGCTTCATCCTTTCGCCCAAACCCGGGTTATTGAAACTGCCCGCATGAAGGTCTGAAATCTGCACAATCCGCATTCCTTCGAGTCCGGAGGGCAGACCATCCACCTCAAGCTCGGTTTCATTCACATGCAGGCTATTCCTCCCCAGGGTTATCCCCCAAACAAATACCAGCAAAAAGCCGGTGGAAAGAATTACACCCATGCGGGCGAGTGTTCCGGCAATTGGAGTTTTCCTTAAAGGAAACATCAGGAAAGTACTCAGAGTCAGGGGAATTTTAACCACGAAATCGGCCATCAGAATCCCGTTGAACAGAAAATAAGCCATGAACATGCGGCCTTCCACGGAATGAGGAGGAAACGCGTACAAAAACAAGAAAAGAAAGCTTTGCAGAATTGCCACTCCCCAATAAAGGAAGGTACTTTTCCGGACCGTCACACCCTTTGACTTCTTTACAAGAAGTCTGATGCTGTACCAGGCCATGAGGGTAAAGAACCAGTACAGCACCAAAACCATCCATTGGGTCTCTCCGGAAATTGATCTCATCGGGTCAAATGTGGCGTTTAAATGGTGTGCTTCATTGGAATTACAAAGATGTCAAAAAGGAAGGATTTTTCAAACAATCCGGAAAGGGTAGGGGACCCCTTCCGGTAAAATACATATGTAAACTCTCAGTGTGTTACAAATGTATTCGCAACAAACGCAGTAGTTTACAAGAATGAACTTTTAAAGATTCCCTGGTCTGCCCTTTTTCGCCGGGCAGTTTTTACGCGGATATTCAATTAATGTAAAACAATAAAATACAGATTATGAAGCTTTAATAGTGTATTATATAAACCATATTATCAGATATTGAAGCAATGGGAAGTCGCATAAAGATAAAATCAAACAATAATAATTTTTATAAACATGGATATCAGATATATAAATAATATTAACTAAAGCGAATATACAATTAATCAAAAATATTTAACAGGTTAATTATCAGATCAATCACAAATAGAGTCCGGATAAGATAATTTATGTGACCTGAATGAAGATAAGGAAATAATTTATACATTTGTTATCTCATCCCTGGAACGGGAAAATCTCCATAAAAATCCGGAAATTATGAAAGAGCGGTTAAAGCGATTTATGGATTACAAAAAGATCACCGCTGCAGATCTGGCGGACCGGATAGGCGTACAGCGCTCCAATGTTTCCCATATTCTGAATGGCAGGAACAAGCCTGCTTCCCAGTTCATTGAGAAGTTGCTGCTTTCCTTTCCGGACCTGGATGCCAACTGGTTGCTAACCGGACTGGGGAAGATGATCCATGGAGGGGGGGCCACTCCTGCTATCCCGTTGCCACAGGAGAATCCGGCAGGTCCGCCCCGGAAGGAAGTCCTTCCGGGGCAGGAAAAAACAGAGGTAAAAACTGCTCCACAGGGAAAGGTAATTGAGCGGATAGTGGTTTTCTACCGCGACCACACCTTCACGGATTACAAGCCTGAATAGTTCATCCTGTTCAATCTGCGACAGGGTATTCTCTCCTTGAAAAATCTTGATTATATTTACCTCAAAAACCGAGGTAATGACAAAAGCAGTCACCGACTTTTCCGTCATCCGGAACGATTCGCTGAACCCGACAACCCATCTGATTGTGCTTCAGCCCGATGAACCTTTACTTCCTGTATATCCCGGACAGTTTGTCAACGTGGAGATTCCCGGGAACAAGGAGGTTTTTCTGAGGAGGCCTTTTTCCGTTTTTGAAGCTGACCGGCATAGAAACACCCTTTCCCTGCTGGTGAAGGTGTTGGGAAAGGGGTCGGCTACCTTAACCCGGGTGAGGGTGGGTGAAAAGCTGAGCCTGGTATACCCTTTGGGACGGGGATTTACGATGCCCCTGCCCGGGGAGAAGGTACTTGCAGCAGGAGGGGGAAGCGGAGTGGCTCCGCTGCTCTTTCTGGCAGCCGAAGCAGGGCTTGACCCGGGTTCCATGAGCCTGCTCCTGGGCGCAAGAACGGCTTCCGACCATTTCAACGTGGAAAAATATGCCGGGTGGGCAGCGCTTCATTTTACCACGGAAGATGGATCTCTGGGGGAAAAAGGGTTGATTACCGACCACCTCCTCTTCCGTGACCTGACCGCTTTCTCTAAAATTTATGCCTGCGGTCCGCTCCCCATGATGAAAGCCATTGCTGCCCGGGCATCCGCCCTCCAAATCAGTTGTGAGGTATCTCTTGAAAATTTAATGGCTTGTGGTTTTGGAGTTTGCCTTTGCTGTATTGAACCTACGGTTAAAGGCAACCTGTGTGTGTGTACCGAAGGCCCCGTCTTCAATATAAACGATCTGAAATGGTAAATCTGGCTGTTGACATCAAAGGACTCCACCTCAAAAATCCGGTTTTGACTGCATCCGGATGTTCGGGATTTGGCGAAGAACTTGCCGCGTTTTGCGATATCTCACGGCTGGGAGGAGTCCTGCTGAAGGGAATCACCCTCCGGAACAGGGATGGAAACCTCTATCCGCGCATGGCAGAAACAGCCTCGGGAATGCTGAATGCCGTCGGATTACAAAACAAGGGGGTTGATTATTTCATCCAGCATATCTATCCGATAATCTGTGATTACGATACTTCACTGATAGTGAATGTGAACGGGTCGACAGTTGAAGAATATATTGAAGTAACTGAAAAAATAAACGAACTGGAGAAGATCCGGGCTATCGAACTCAATATCTCCTGCCCCAATGTGAAGGAAGGAGGTATGGCCTTCGGAGTGAGCTGTCCTGCCGCAGAACTTGTCACCCGGGAAGTGCGAAAGGCTTACAGTAAAACTTTAATTGTAAAGCTCTCCCCAAATGTAACCGACATTACCTCTATTGCCAGGGCAGTAGAAGCCCAGGGCGCCGATGCCGTTTCACTGGTCAATACCTTCCTGGGAATGGCTATCGATGCTGAAAAAAGGAGACCGCGCCTCTCCACCGTGACTGGAGGCCTTTCAGGCCCTGCCATTAAACCCATCGCCCTCCGGATGGTGTGGCAGGTATACAATGCCGTACAGATCCCCATAATCGGCATGGGAGGCATCATGAACGCCGAAGACGCCATCGAATTCATGCTGGCTGGCGCCAGTGCCGTGCAAATCGGTACTGCAATCTTTAAAAATCCATTGATCCCGATTGAAGTGATCCGGGGAATTGAAGCATATTTACACCGGCATCAGATCACTGACGTCAGACTCCTTACCGGAATGTTACAAATGTAATAAGTTACAAATGTACATAATGCACGATTTTCCGTGTCGGAAGCCTTAATTGGTGGATTCCTGATTTTCTGCAGGGTTGGGAAAATTGTGCATATTTTTTCTTCTTTTTTTTATTGCCATGTGAACTTTTCAATTCTGTCATCGTTTTATAAAGTGTATATTGCAAAATCACATTATCAATACCAATATGGCTGAATTTAAAGTAATAATGCCGAAACTTGGGGAAAGCATCCAGGAGGCGACGATCACAAAATGGTTTATTAAGGAAGGTGACAAGGTCGAGGAAGACGATTTGTTGCTGGAAGTGGCTACAGACAAGGTGGATTCAGAAATTCCCTCGCCCTTGGAAGGCAAGGTTCTGAAAATCCTCTATCCTGAGAGTACGCTTCTACCTGTGGGAGAGGTGATTGCGTTGATACAAATGGCCGATGAAGAGGAAACGGAATCAGCTCCGGCTGCTGCCACCTCCGGTACAGACGTGAAGGAGAGTGCAGAAGAAATATCAGATTCTGCTACATCGGAGGGTGCGGCTGTCACTTCTGCCGGACTGAGAGAACTGAGCAACCGTTTTTATTCACCATTAGTTCGTAAAATTGCTGAAGAAGAGAAGGTTACACCGACAGAGCTGGAATCAATTTCCGGAACAGGAAGTGGTGGCCGTGTACAAAAGAGAGATATCCTTGGCTATCTGGCTTCCCGCAGCGATTCGGGAGGAACCCGTCAGTCTCAGGTGCAGCCAGTAAAACCGGAAGCAGAAGTGATGGCAAAGACAGCGGTGGCACCTGCGGCCATCCAGGTTCCGGGGGCTGAAAAGCCCAGGGTTCAGGTTTCAATAGGCGCTGAAGACCAGATTATTGAGATGGACCGTGTGCGTAAACTGATTGCCGACCACATGGTCATGTCGAAGCAGGTATCGCCCCATGTGACTTCTGTGGTAGAAGCCGATGTGACCACCCTGGTACTGTGGAGAAACAAGGTCAAGGACCAGTTCATGGCTAAATACGGGGAGAAACTCACCTATATGCCGGCCTTTATCGAAGCCACGGCCAGAGCTCTCGCCGAGTTCCCCATGGTCAATGCTTCGGTCGACGGAAACCGCATCATCCTGCGTAAACATATTAATATAGGTATCGCCGTGGCCAAACCCGATGGCAACCTGATTGTTCCTGTGATTAAAAATACGGAAGAGAAAAACCTGGTGGGCATCACCAAAAGTCTCAACGGACTTGCCGATGCGGCCCGGAGGAATAAACTTTCGCCCGACGATATCCAGGGAGGCTCATTTAGCATAACTAACTTCGGATCCTTCCGGAATTTGATAGGAACCCCTATCATTAACCAGCCACAGGTAGCCATACTGGCCACGGGAAGCATCGAAAAGAAGCCTGCAGTGCTTGAACTTCCTGAGGGAGACGTGATTGCAATCAGACACAAGATGTTTTTGAGCCTGTCGTACGATCACCGGATTGTAGACGGTGCCCTTGGAGGCGCCTTCCTGCGAAGGATTGCCGACATCCTGGAAGAGTTTGACATCAACAGGCCCGTTTGACCGGGTCCTCCACCCGCAAAGAGACAATGACTGAATTTATCACTACACCCTGAACAAGGGAAACAAGAAAAAAAATGAAGAACACAGAAATACCTGAAATTTATTCGATCAAGAACACGCCCAGGGAGACGCTGGTCAACTGGTACCGCCTGTTGGCGGTAGGCCGGAAGATTGATGAAAAGGCTCCCAATTATTTGAAGCAGGCCATCGGTTGGTCCTATCACGGTCCTTATGCCGGGCATGACGGCATTCAGCTGGCCATCGGACAGTCGTTCGAGAAGAACAAAGACCATTTGTTCCTCTACTACCGTGATATGCTGAGCGCCCTGTCGGCGGGAATGACCGCTGAGGAGCTGATCCTGAACGGAATTTCCAAGGCCACGGACCCGGGTACCGGTGGCCGGCACATGTCGAACCACTTTTCCAAGCCCGAGTGGAATATCCACAATGTCTCCTCCCTGACCGGCAACCACACCCTGCATGCCGTGGGTGCCGCCCGTGCCATTAAATATTACGGTGAGAAGGCCGTGGCTATCAGCAGCCAGGGGGAATCATCGGTGAGCGAGGGATACGTATACGAGGCCATCAACGGGGCCACCCGGGAACAACTGCCCGTGATTTTCGTGTTCCAGGACAATGGGTACGGCATTTCGGTACCCAAGATGGACCAGACGGCCAATCGGAAGGTGGCCAATAACTTTTCGGGGTTCAAGAACCTGAAGATTATCCACTGTAACGGAAAGGATGTCTTCGATTCGATGAATGCCATGGCCGAGGCCAAAAGGGTTGCCCTGGAGGAAGGTCATCCGGTCATTGTGCAGGCCAACTGCGTGCGTATCCACTCCCACAGCAATTCCGACAAGCATGAGCTCTACCGCAATGAGAATGAGCGCAACTACGTGCAGGAGTACGATCCGTTTGCCAAATTCCGCAGGTTGCTGGTCCGCTACAACCGCTTTACCGAAGAGGAGCTGAAGGAGATGGACGAGGCCGCAGCCCAGGAGATTAAGATGGCTCACAAAGCGGCCCTGAAAGCTCCCGATCCCGATCCCGCCACCATTCACGACTTTGTGCTTCCCGAACCTTATATTTCGGAGAAATATCCCGACGGAACCCATAGCGAAACGGGTGAAAAGAAAAAACTGATCACCGCGCTGAACGAAACCCTGAAGGCAGAATTCCGCCACAATCCCGAAACCTTTATCTGGGGACAGGATATGGCCAACAGGGACAAAGGGGGCGTTTTCAACGTCTCGAAGGGTATGCAGAAGGAGTTTGGGAAGAAGAGGGTTTTCAACGCTCCCATTGCCGAGGATTTCATTGTGGGCACCGCCAACGGGATGTCGCGTTACAGTGAGAAGATCCGCATTGTGATTGAGGGGGCCGAATTTGCCGACTATTTCTGGCCGGCCATGGAGCAGTATGTCGATTCGAGTCATGACTACTGGCGTTCCAACGGGAAGTTCACCCCCAATGTGACCATTCGGCTGGCTTCAGGAGGTTACATCGGCGGCGGCCTTTACCACTCCCAGAACCTTGAAGGATCCCTGGCCGCCATTCCCGGGGTGCGGATTGTCTACCCCTCATTTGCCGACGATGCGGCGGGACTGCTCAGGACGGCTATGCGTTCGCGGGGGATGACCATGTTCATGGAGCCCAAGGCCCTCTACCAGGATCCCCGGGCGGCCACTGTCATTCCTGACGATTTTGAAGTTCCCTTTGGCAAGGCCCGCATCCGCAGGGAGGGAAGCGATCTGTCCCTGATCACCTACGGAAATACCACCCATATGTCGCTCGAGGCGGCAGAAAAGCTGGCGCAGGAGGGGTTCAACGTCGAGGTGATCGACCTCAGGTCACTGATACCCCTCGACAGGGAGACCATTATTGGTTCAGTGAAAAAGACCAACCGGGCTTTGGTGGTCCATGAGGACAAGGTCCACGGCGGTTTTGGCGGGGAAGTGGCGTCCATCCTGATGGAAGAAGCCTTCCAGTGGCTCGATGCGCCCATCCGCAGGGTAGGGTCCACCTTTACCCCCGTGGGTTTCCACAGAGATCTGGAAAAGGCCATTCTGCCCAACACCGATAAGATATATGCCGCCGCAAAAGAGCTATTAACCTATTAATGCCACTGAAAATGTCAAAAATCGGATTGTTTTACAGTTTTAATTCGCATAAAACCAAGAAGATAGGCGAAATGATCGCCGAGATGCTCGGCGAAGGAGCCACAGAATCGGTCAATGCCGAGACGGTTGACGGGGAGCAGTTCCTGAAATACGACCGCCTGATTCTGGGAGTGCCCACGTGGTTCGACGGGGAGTTGCCCAATTACTGGGATGAGTTTGTGCCTGCACTGGAAGAACTCGACCTTACCGGAAAGAAAATAGCCATTTACGGATTGGCCGACCAGGTGGGGTATCCCGAGAATTTCGGGGATGCCGTGGGACTGATGGCCAGGCTGCTGAGGAGCCTGGGAGCCGAGATAGTAGGGGAGACCTCTCCCGAAGGATACCGCTTTGAATCTTCCAAAGCGCTTGAAAAGGGCAGGTTCCTTGGGCTGATCCTGGATCAGGAGAATCAGGGAAGACTCACAGAAGAGCGGTTAAAAAATTGGCTGGAAAGCATAAAAACTTCCATGTAAATTAAGTTTTCGTGTTTATTGAAAGGCCGGCCCGTTAAAGCCGGCCTTTCGGGTTTTTAATACGTATCTTTGTCGCGTTAAAGAAAATATCCCCAATCAGAAAAGAGAACAGGCCCCATCCGGAGGTCAACATTCCTGCACTACCGGCGGGCACAAAATCACAGAAACATGAAAAAGAAAAAGAATATTGGTATCGTGGCACACGATAACCGGAAAAAAGATATGATAGAATGGGTCAGCTATAACTGGCAGGAACTGGTTCCTCACCGGCTCGTATGTACCGGCACCACCGGCAACCTGGTTGAAGAAACGCTCATCCGTAAATGTGAGGAACACAACGTGGTTCCTCCTGATGTGCTCTGTCTTAAGTCAGGGCCCCTTGGAGGAGACCAGCAGCTGGGAGCAACAATAGCCGATGGGTTGATTGACATCCTGATCTTCTTCTGGGATCCCATGCAACCTCAGCCCCACGATGTTGACGTCAAAGCGCTGCTCCGTATTGCTGTGCTGTACAATATCCCCACAGCCTCAAACCGTTCTACTGCCGACTATATCGTCTCATCCTCACTTTTCCACGAGCATTATGAGCCGATCATCAAGGATTACTCGGGCTACATTCAACGTGAAGTGGAAATGCATTAAGCCGTAAGGAAGAGGCATCACGATTGACCGGATGCGCTGTAAATTGGTTATCTTTGGTGCTTCCGGAACCTTGTCAGATGCAAAAAAAGAGGAAATTCCTCCATTTCCCGCAGTTCCCCGGGGGTAAAGACGAAATAAAGAGGTATATAGCTTTAAATCTGATTTACCCGGAAGAGGCTATTCGCCTGAAAATCTCGGGAACGGTCCATTTGTCGGCAGAAGTCGATGACAATGGGACAGTTACGGATGTCCATATTGAAAAGGGGTTGGGTCATGGCTGTGATGAGGAGGCTGTCAGGCTGGTTTCGGGGCTTCATTATGGCGGAGTCACCAATCGTGGTCTCCGGCTCAGGGTCAGGCACAGGTTCAGAATTCTTTTCGATCTGGCGGAGTACATGAAGGGAAAAGAGACACCACGAAAAACGACAGAAGTGAGTCGCGGGATTGTATACACGTACAAATCAGAAGAAGAATCTGACAGGTCAAAAAAATATACCTGGCAGATTCCGGTACAAAGGCGTGATAATCCCGGATAGTTGTTTTCTGTGAGGAAATGGTCCTTGGAAATCGCCTGTTCGTTTGTCTTATAATTGATATTATGATAAATAAATTAGGGTCAAAAAAAAGGGAGATTTTTGGTCTCCCCTTTCTGCTATTGTCCTAATTTTTTGAGCACTTCTTCATATTTGTCAAGCTTTTTGAGCCTGTAGTACAGGTTCTTCAATGATTCGAGCGAGAAAGAATCCCCGGGTTTTAGTTCCTGGCATCTCTCCATAAAAGGCAGTGCTTTGGCAAACCAGATATCCGATTTGGCCAGTTCGGCTTCGTAACGGGCATTTTCATTGGCCGGAACCTTGTTGGCTTCCTCGATTTGTTTCACACCATTGTTATAGTATAATGCGCCGAGGTTGTAATAGGCATCGTAACTTTCCTTGTTCAGTTCGATTGCTTTTTCATAGCTTTTGATGGCATCTTCCTGTTTTCCCATCCCGTCGAGTAAAGAACCCTGTGCAAAATAATAGGAAGCATTGGCAGGATCCTGTTCGATAGCCAGGTTCAGGTATTTCATGGCCTCGTCGGTTCTCTTGTTGTTGATGTAAATGTTAATCATTTCCACCAGCACGCTGTTGTCGGTAGGATATTTCTCGAAAGCATCATTCAGTGTTTTGATGGCGGCAAGGGTATCCTTGCTTTCAAGATATGATTTGGAAAGCAGCGAGTATGTACGGCCACCGTTGTATCCATGCTTGGTTGCTTCAGTATAGTAATTGATGGCTTTCGGATAATTTTTGTCATTGAAGGCCGCCAAACCTGCGTTGAAGATGATGACGGTGTCGATTCCATTCGGGTCATCCTTTTTCATTACAGGTAGTTGTTTCATGTCGAGGATCTGTTCGAATGACAAAAGGGCTTTGGCATAATCTTCATTATTGAATGCTTCCACTGCCTGGTTCATAAAATCATTCTCCATCAGGGTCAGCTTAATTTTGATGCTGTTCGCATTACGTCCTTTGTTGTCAAGGGTAAGCGCCTTTTTGTAGGAATTGAGTGCTTCAGTGAGTGGATCGGCTGAAAGCTTCTTTATTTTAGCATCTTTCGACTGGGCAATAGCCTGAAAGATTTCTCCCCTGACTTCCCATGTACGGGGGGCATTGATTGTTTTGGCATCCTTGGGGTTTGTGGAATTCACCACAGCTTCGATTGCCTCAAATGCCTTGTCCATTTTCCCCTGGTCTTTGGCTGACAGTGCACCCGATACGCCCTTCTGTGCCATTGCTGCACTTGTAAAAGCTACTAAGGTGAGCAGAATTAGAGTTCTTTTCATTGCAAATGTTTTAAATTAGTTTGACACAAAAATATACGAAATTATTATTTTCAACAAGTTCCTATTTCACATTTATTCATCTGTGGACTGATTTTCAGCTTCATGACTTTCGGTTTCGCTCTCTCCGCTGGTTTCTTCAATTTCGTAGCTTCTAACCTTGGCCACTGAGGCAATCTGATCGTTGTCCCTCAGGTTGATGATCCTTACACCCTGGGCGGCTCTTCCCATCACGCGGATTGTTTTTACGGCAACCCTGATGGTCAGGCCATTCTGGGTAATGATCATCAGATCATTATCATCACTTACATTCTTTATGGCAATTAATTTACCGGTTTTTTCAGTGATGTTGATGGTCTTCACTCCTTTTCCCCCTCTGTGGGTAATCGGATAATCAGCCAGGCTCGATCGCTTTCCGTAGCCGTTCTCCGACAATACCAGAACGTCGTCTTCCGCATCATTTACACAAATCATGCCAATTACCTCATCTGTCTCATAACCAAGTGTTACACCCTTAACTCCCGAGGCAGTACGGCCGATTGGACGCACAATTCCCTCATTAAAACGGATCGCTTTCCCACTTTTTACAGCCATCATTATTTCGTGACTGCCACTGGTCCGGCGGGCTTCCAAAAGTTCGTCATCTTCCCTGATGGTGATGGCATTTACCCCGTTCAGCCGGGGACGTGAATAGGCAGCCAGTGTGGTTTTTTTGATAATTCCCTTTTTGGTGGCAAGAATAATGAAATTATTGTTGATGAAATCGGGATCATCCAGGGTCTTGACCCTGATGTAGGCTAAAATATTATCTTCATTGCTGATATTCAGTATGTTCTGAATGGCTCTCCCTTTGCTGGTCTTGCTTCCTTCCGGAATTTGATACACTTTAAGCCAGTAGCACTTCCCGTTTCTGGTAAACAGAAGCAGGGTGCTGTGCATGGAAGCCACAAACATATGCTCGATAAAATCTTCTTCCCGGGTGGCCCCTCCTTTAGAGCCGATCCCTCCCCTACCCTGTGTCTTAAAATCGGATAAAGGAGTCCTTTTAATATATCCCAAGTGTGAAATGGTAATAATCATCTCATCATCGGCATAGAAATCCTCGGGATTGAAATCTTCGGCATTGTGTTCGATCTCTGTCCGCCGGCCATCTCCAAATCTGACTTTCAGTTCGAGAAGCTCATCTTTGATAATGCCCATCAGCAGGGTTTCAGACGCCAGTACTTCCTTATAGTACTCTATTTGTTTCATAATGGCTTCATATTCTGCATGCAGCTTGTCCTGTTCCAGGCCGGTCAGTTGCCGCAGACGCATTTCCACAATTGCTCTGGATTGAATTTCCGTAAGGTTGAACCGCTCCATAAGCCTTTCCCTGGCTTCATCAGGGGTTTTGGAACTCCGGATGATGGCGATAACCTCGTCGATGTTGTCGCTGGCAATGATCAGTCCTTCGAGGATATGTGCCCGTTTTTCAGCCTGTTCCAGTTCATAGCGGGTTCTCCGGGTGACCACGTCCTGCCGGTGTTCCACAAAATAGCGGATCAGGTCTTTCAGGTTGAGCATCCTCGGTCTGCCGTGGACAAGGGCGATGTTGTTGACATTAAATGCGGTCTGAAGGGAAGTGAGTTTGTAAAGGTTGTTGAGCACCACATTGCTCATGGCATCCTTTTTCAGGTCATAGACCACCCGCATGCCTTCCCTGTCTGATTCATCATTCACGTTGGAAATTCCTTCCAGCTTTTTCTCGTTGATCAGGTCGGCCGTTTTTTGGATCATCTCGGCCCGGTTCACGATATAGGGAATTTCCGTGACGATGATTTTTTCCCTTCCCCCTTCGTTTTCGATATGGGCTTTTCCCCTGACTACGATACGTCCCCTGCCGGTTTCGTATGCTTCCTTAACCCCCTGGTAGCCATAGATGATGCCTCCGGTGGGGAAATCAGGTGCTTTGATGATCCGGATCAGTTCGTCGATGGCAATGTCAGGATTTCCGATATATGCCACAATGGCATCTACGGCATCTGAAAGGTTGTGAGGTGGCATATTGGTTGCCATTCCGACGGCGATCCCCGAGGCCCCGTTGACAAGAAGGTTGGGAAGTCGTGTAGGAAGTACGGTAGGTTCCTGCAGGGACTCATCAAAGTTAGGCTGGAAATCGACCGTATTTTTGTCCAGATCGGCCAATGTTTCTTCCCCGATCCGCGATAAACGCGCCTCCGTGTAACGCATTGCTGCAGGACTGTCCCCGTCAACCGAGCCAAAATTACCCTGCCCGTCGACAAGGGGATACCGCAACGACCATTCCTGGGCCAATCTTACCATGGTAAAGTATATGGAAGAATCACCGTGCGGGTGAAATTTCCCCATCACCTCCCCCACTATCCTGGCCGACTTTTTATAGGGCTTGTTGGAAAGTGTTCCCAACTCACTCATCCCAAAAAGAACTCTCCGGTGAACTGGTTTAAGACCGTCGCGGACGTCCGGCAATGCCCTGCTGACTATCACCGACATGGAATAGTCAATGTAGGCAGATTTCATCTGCTCTTCAATGTTTACTCTTATAATTTTCTCGCCGTCAGACATTTATTGTAATTTATAATTTATCATTTCATGATGGATGTGACCTGCAAAAATAGCAAAAATTCCCTCCCGAAATCAGGTGAATCCGTCCCTTTAAGAAGCCCAAAGTTACAAGATATTAACAATTGTCAGGTGATAAATAAGCAGAAGCCCCATAACTTGATCAAAACTTAAGCTGATACTTATTGAGAGGCCGGAAATTTTTTAATAATTTTGACTTAAACTTTTAGGAATGGTTTTTGTTGAAAGTAGAAGTTGTCTAAATTGAATATATGGATTCTCAATTCTCACCAAGAATTAAAGATATAATTGCCTATAGCCGCGAAGAGGCGATCAGGCTTGGAAATGATTTTATAGGTCCTGAACATCTTTTCCTGGGGATTTTGCGCGATGGCGAGGGAATGGCCACTGAAATTATGGAAAATCTGGGGATCAACCTCGTGGAGATCAAGAAGCTGATTGAAAAGAAGATCCGCTCTAACCGGAAGATTGACCTGGATGCGGAAATTGCCATGTCAAAGCCGGCAGAAAAGGCGTTGAAGGTGATTTATCTCGAGGCCAGGTCTTTTAAGAGCCAGCTGGCCAACAGTGGGCACCTACTGCTTGCCATTCTGAAAGACAGCGACAACCTGATTTCCTCCCTTCTTGGAGATGCAGGTGTCAATTACTTTATGGTAAAAACCCGTATGCAGGAGTACAAACAACCCAAATCAAAATCTGACTTTCCTGAAAATGAAGATGATGATCTGGATGATCCGTTTGCAAAAAAACAGAATCCTGCTTCCGGAAAGAAACCCTCCAATCCGAAGACTGAAACTCCTGTGCTTGACAATTTCGGGATTGACATCACCAGGCTTGCTGAAGAGAACAGTCTTGACCCGATTGTCGGGCGGGAAAAGGAGATCGAAAGGTTGGCACAAATCCTCAGTCGCAGGAAGAAGAACAATCCGATACTGATCGGAGAACCCGGTGTGGGGAAGTCTGCAATCGCTGAGGGGTTGGCATTGCGTATCGTGCAGAAGAAGGTTTCCCGTCTTCTTTTTGACAAGCGGGTCATCAGTCTGGATATCGCCTCAATTGTGGCGGGCACCAAATACCGGGGCCAGTTTGAAGAGAGGATGAAAGCAATTCTGAATGAGCTGTCAAAAGTGTCCAATGTAATTTTATTCATTGATGAGATCCACACCATTGTGGGTGCCGGAGGTGCTACGGGTTCACTTGATGCAGCCAACATGCTGAAGCCGGCGCTTGCCAGGGGCGACATCCAGTGTATCGGGGCTACAACCCTCGACGAATACCGCCAGCATATTGAAAAAGACGGAGCGCTGGAACGCCGCTTCCAGAAAATCATGGTGGAACCCACCTCTGTGGAAGAAACCATCGAAATACTGAACAACATCAAATCAAGATACGAAGACCATCACAATGTATCTTATACTCCCGATGCCATTGAAGCCTGTGTCAAACTGACAGCCCGGTACATTACCGACAGGTATCTTCCCGACAAGGCCATCGATGCGCTGGACGAAGCCGGGTCACGGGTGCACATTGCCAACATCAATGTTCCGGAGAAAATTGTCAAACTGGAGCAGAAGATCGAAACCACCAGGGAAGAAAAAATTGCAGCTGTGAAGAGCCAGAATTTTGAGCTTGCTGCCAATTTCCGGGATAAGGAGAAAAATTTACTGATGCTGCTCGACCAGGAAAAAGAAGCCTGGGAAAAAGAACTGGTCAATCACCGGGAGACTGTGGATGAGCAGAAGGTTGCAGAGGTAGTGGCGTTGATGTCGGGAATACCTGTACAAAGAATAGCCCAGGCTGAAGGTCGCAGGCTTGCAGTCATGGATGCGGACCTTCGGGGTAAAGTGATTGGCCAGGAGGATGCAATTTCCAAGGTAGTGAAAGCAATTCAGCGCAACCGGGCAGGGTTGAAAGATCCCAACCGGCCGATCGGATCATTTATCTTCATGGGACCTACAGGGGTTGGCAAAACCCAGTTGGCCAAGGTTCTCGCCACCTACCTGTTCGACAGTCTGGATTCCCTGATCCGGATCGACATGAGCGAATATATCGAGAAATTCAGTGTGTCAAGACTTGTGGGGGCACCTCCCGGATATGTGGGCTATGAAGAAGGCGGGCAGCTGACTGAAAAAGTAAGACGTAAACCCTACTCCGTGGTGCTCCTCGATGAAATCGAGAAAGCCCACCCCGATGTGTTCCACCTTTTGCTCCAGATGCTGGATGAAGGTAGGCTTACAGACAGCCTTGGCAGGGTGGTCGATTTCAGGAATACCATCATCATCATGACCTCCAACATCGGAAGCCGTGATTTGAAAGATTTCGGCCGGGGAGTGGGTTTCAATACAGGAAAGACTTCAGCCGATGAGAACGAAAATGCCAAATACATCATCCAGAAAGCCTTAAAAAAGGCGTTCGCTCCGGAGTTTCTGAACCGTATTGACGATGTGGTCATGTTTAACTCCCTTACTAAAGCCGACATCTTCAAAATTATCGACCTGGAAATCGCCGATTTGTTCAAACGCGTTGAAGTACTGAATTATAAGCTGGAGTTGTCGGAAGAAGCCCGCGATTTCATTGCCGAAAAGGGTTACGACCCTCAGTTTGGCGCCCGTCCTCTGAAAAGGGCGATTCAGAAATACCTGGAAGACGAAATGGCGGAAATTATTATAAAGGCATCGGTTTCCCCCGGAGATACCATTTCTGTGGAATTCGACAAAGAACAGGAAAAGCTGCGGTTCAGGATCAGCTCTTCGGAAAATAAAATGGTGGAAAAAGGGTAGATTATTCGTGACTCACGACGAGCAGGCTCAGGTCATCGCTCTGGGGAGTTGCCCCGGCAAAATCATTTACTGCCTTAATGATTGCTCCGGAAATCTCTTCCGGGGTTTTCCCCTGTATTTTATCGAATAAGCGGTAAAAACTATCGGTGCCGAACTGTTCACCCGATTCATTGTTCTGGTCGATGATTCCATCGGTGTAAAGAATCAGTGCATCTCTTCTGTCCATGTGGACGAGGCTGTCCTTGTAGATTCTGTCGTGGTACAAACCCAGCGGCAATCCGTGGGGGTCACCCAACTCTTTTACATTCCCGTTGTGCGACAGCAGAAATGAAGGCGAATGACCTGCATTGCAATAGTTCAGCGTTCCCTTTTGCAGGTCGATGATACAAAGGAAAAGGGTCAGAAAGAACTGATTGTCGTTGTTTTTGCACAGCATCGCATTGACTTCACTCACAATATCCCGGGCTGATCCTGAATGGGCATGGGTTTTAATGAAAGTATCGGCTACCCCCATAAAAAGGGCGGCAGGAATTCCTTCTCCGGAAACATCACCCAGAGTGACCAACAGCCGGTGTTCGTCAATCATGAAAAAGTCATACAGGTCCCAACTCACAATATTCAGGGGCTTGTATATCACGTGGATGCGGATACCCCCATTTTGGAGAATGTGATTTCCTGATGGCGGAATAATACTCCGCTGGATTTCAGAAGCCAGCATCAAGTCATCCCTGTACTTTTTTCTCCGTTTCAACGCTTCCTCCTCCTCCTGCTTCATTTTTTCATAGCTGGCACGAAGTCTTTCCAGACTATGGTTGAGTGAAACCGTTTCATCGTCCTCTCCTGAAACCTGTTCTACTTTTCCGATGCTGAAGCTGTGGAGTTCCTTTGAAATTTTACTTAGAGGCCTGGTCACCCGCCTGGAAATGGCAAATACAAGGTAAAAAATCAGTCCGGCTACCAGCAGGGAGACGGCAATCATTTTCCAGATCAGGAGGTTCAAATCCCTGTACAATTCGGAATAGGGAATTACAAATGCCAGCACCCAGCCGTTTTCAGGAATTTTACTGGGATACGCCCAGGACCTTACATTGTTTAAAGGGGTGGGATATACCGTGACCGGACTCCGTCCGGTCAGGAAATTTTCTGCGATGTAGGCAGAATCTCCCTGAAACACATCTGCCGGCAAGTGAAAAATAGACCTCTCCATGATCAGCTCTTCCATCGGGTGAGTCAGATAAATTCCCTTTGCCGAAATCAGAAAAGCAAAGGCTTTCTCCCCTATTTCCGTTTGTTCAATAATTCCCTTCAGAAAATTGAGCGAAAGCTGGCATGCCACATACCCGGTCAGGGGGTGCGGATCGTCTGGTGCCGTGTACTTAAAGGGATGGTAATAGACGGAAACAATTTGCTGACAGGCTATGCAACGATAAGGCTCAGTCCAGTAAGGTTTAAGTGGTTCAGAAGTGGAACCGGCATTTGTGGGAACCTGGTTCAGCCCGGAGAAATCAAATCTGTTCCGGGAGTCTGATTTCGCGGTATCATTGGAATAGGAGAAATAATCCAACGGGGGCAAATCCTTCCCGTGCGGATCAATATGAATCTGAATGGAGCTGATGTAAGGGTATTTCTTCAGTACACCCTTGAAAAAATTGTCAATCTCACCATGTTCGTGGT
>CAYYJE010000064.1:0-17645 GCA_964472165.1 uncultured Prolixibacteraceae bacterium
CTCTGCTGCTCCCATCCCTTCTTCTCGTACCCTACATAAAACCGCTCCCGGATCCATAACCGGAAATCTGCCTCTACGGCATCCTTTATCAAATCGTTGCACCACCCGGGAAAGTAAATCACCCGGTACTGTAAAAAATAGCCCAGCTCGGAAGAGGGCTGAGGAAGAATGAACGTAACAGGGTTCTGCAGCCCTACGGGGATGCTCACCCTTATATCAGCCGCAAAAATGTGCCCGAATATCAGCTTACCGATATGATGGCGCCTGGAGAGTATGATCCTGGCATGCCTTGGCTGGGCATTGAAGATCATCCGGCAGTATGCTTCAAGATGCGGTGGGAGATCGACCGTGATGGCCGGCTTACGGTCGTAATCGATCGCAGGCTTCTGTCTCATACCCTGCTAATTTACTTATTTTTAATTAATCTCAATATAAATAATGATCTTATTTCGTGCGAATTACTGACATTGTTTAACAAAATAAATTTGCACTGGCAGAAAGGCGCTGAAAAGTGCACCCCCCCTGTTTGCGAAAAAAACAGGCTATTTTTGTAATTTCGGGGTTTTTTGCTTTGTAACAGATTGTTTTATAATAAATTACAAATTACACACGATATTAACAATGTTTGTAATTGGTTTGTAATTATCTGATTCATAGCAATTACAAAATTACACTTTGTATTGTAACTTTTGTAATTATTGAAAATGCCGTTTTTAGCAACATGTTAAAAAACATACGTAATTGAAAAATTACAAACTAAAAAAATTTTTGTAATTGGTTTTGTAATTTGGTAAATATCTATCCTGTCGGCTTTTATTAATAAAATTACAAATTACACACTATAATATAAAACTTAGGGTCTGAGGGAGGGAGGAAAATCGAGCAGGAAAACTATGTTTTTAGTTGTATTCGTTTGAAGTGAACCAATGTCAGCGACGTGAATGGTGTCTCCGGGCACAAAAAAGCCGGGATGTAAACACCCCGGCTTTGTGGCCACCTCAAAGCCCTATTTAAAAGGCTTGTACTTAATGGATACTTCCATAACCCTGCGGCCTGATCCTTCACATGCGGGGCACTGGCGTTCCCAGGGGCCTTCGTAACGGGGATTTTCGACATGGACTGATACCATGCCTTCCCCATGGCAATAATAGCACAGGATAACCTTCTCAGATTTCGAAAATGTCGGAATAAGATCTTTCAGCTCTCCGGGCATAATTCTCCTCCTTTTAGTGGCTGATCAGGTTCATTCAGACACATCGTTTTCAAAACGTTCTTCGGAGTGATCTGTTGAATAAGATCTATTTGGTAAACCTCTCCTCTGAGCCCCCTGATAACGCTCCATGTATAATCCTCTTTCTGCTGGCTTACCTCCTGATCATCATCCATGGAATCGTCCTGCAGATCATATAAGATCCCTGAAATAACCTTTAGGCTCTCAGCCAGCATACTAATCTGGCTACAGAATGTTTTAAACTGCTTTTCTGTCATTTTCTTCAATTTTTGATATGTGAGTAATAATTCTTCGCTTCATCACTTCCCGGTAGATCCGGCCAAGAATGTCCTGGATAATTAACGACCGGTCTACCTGGAACTCTGAAGTACGCTTCAGCTCAGTCTCATATTTGAGCATGACAACGTCTAGCTCCTCTGGGGCCATGGTCCTCAGGTTGTAACGAAACCCGAAATCCCATACCGCTTCTTCTCCGATGGATACCTGGTCAATCATAAGGATGTGTTATACACGAGTTGTGCATAATGCTAAAACAGCACTTCGATACCGTTGCAATATCTTTCATCTTTTCCGTTAAATCCAAGATACTTTAACCCATCATTGAATTTGAGTATTTCACTATATGCGTGTATCTTATCAACCCACAACCAGTTCCCACCATACTTTTTAGCAAGTTCCAATTGAATATTTCCAACTTGGTCTCGTGGACATACTGCCACAACCTTTTCATCTGTTCCATGTTTTGCGAATATTTTTATCATTGTTTTGATTATTATAGGTTTAATTCAGTTGCTTATCTGTTCTGGAGTTTCTTTTTTAAAATTCATTTTATAGACTACCCCGTTTATGTCACCTGTAATGTTGCCTTCTTTCACTTTAAAAATTTTTAAAACTCTAATCATTATTCTAAATGCCAGAACAATCAACCGCTTTGCGATATATTTCCTCATATTACTTACTTTAAATTGTTGAATATCCATTGTCTCAACTTATCTATATCAGACTTACTATAAGCCGTTCCAAAAATGTATTCCTCTTTTAGAATTACTAATCTAAATATTGTATCAGGGTTATTTTCACGTAATCCAGTAAGAAACTCTTTAGCTTTTATTCTATCAATAAATATGTAACTCTTTTTACCTGTGTGTGTGGTACAATTTTAAATTCATCATTTTCTAATACCTCTACCCAAAACTTTGTTGTTATGTTACTCATTATTCCAACCCTCCAAGATTTAAATTATCTACCGAATGAACCTTTCCTTCAGATGAATTCTTATCATTGATCCCGTGCATGTAACCGGCTTCAAGGCCCATCATGTAAGCCTTAACCACATCGGACATGTACCGGCCACTCTGGACCGGTGTTAGCTTTAATTTGTCCGTTCGGGCCATCATTTTCACAAAAAATCGACCCCATCGTTCTGCGTAGTTTTTCATAATGGATAATTTATGGGGTCATTTTATTATGGATATAAAATGACCCCAGTTTTTTACTCAAGAATTGCCCAATCTTCAGAAAGCATGTCTGTTTGCGATGCCAACCATCCATTTACAATAGTTCCATCTGCAGCTTTCATGCAGAGGTATGCAGTGAATTTTACCACATCATTATCTTCAACAGGCAATCGTTGTCCCTTCTCATCTACGATGTCCTGGAGATAATAGTCTTTTACACTTTTGGGTAAGGACTTGACTTTATCCACCACAAACTCCACATTCAGTTCATCGGCCGGACGCATAAAAATGAACATCCCTTTACCGTTCCAATTCTTTCGTGCTACTCTTTTGCCTTGTTTTAAAGCTTCAATAGCTTGTCCAAAATTCAATACATATAAACCTTTATTCATAATCATAATGGGTTTTACAAAGCCCTCCCAGAGCTATTTTATGCCGGATCCGGCGATTTATCCCAAAGCGTTACTTTAACATCATTGTAGATCTCATTCTCGTCGAGTTCGAATTCCTCCCCATTGAAGTAGCGAATTTCACTCCATTTCTGGCCATAGGGAGTTAATAAAGTTACCAGGTACAAGTCTGGTACCTCAGGTAATTTTACTGTTGCGTCTTTCCAATCCATATCTATCGTTTAAAATGGTAACGATTCCTGTTCCTCTTTACTTAATGGACTTTCCTGCAGGGGTGCAGTGCTAATGAAGAAACACTCCACAGTTTCACGGTCAATGGTCTTGATAATCCTCCGGTGAACCTTATCGGTGCACGTGGTATCCGGATTAAGGTTGTAATGGTAGTATTCACACCATGCCTCGAGCGATTGACGGAACTGCTGGGCCTTGTATTTGCGCAGCTGTACGTCGGTGAGTGTTTTCTTGAAATTCTCAAAGGCTACATTACGTTTAATAAAGACATTAAGGTAACCGACTTCTTCAGGACTAATTTCTGGCCGCTCCTCAGGAGGTGCTACAAAGTAAGTATTGGCCCAGGTGAAGAATTCTTCGTCCCTGGAGACACCCCTTGTCATCATCCGACGCAACTGGCGCTTGACAAGGTTGTCCATCGGAGGCTGGATCTTGAAATATCGCATCTGCAGCTGCATGCAATAAGCCATGAAATTGTAAAACTTGACCCATTCCTCGTCATTAAAGGATGTGAATAACTCCCGGTTGAACTTTGCCAACGGAGTGCGCGTCTCCTTGTACTCGTTGTACTTAGTCTTTTCGTGGTAGTAATCCGATACGGCACAATTCAGGATCCTGGCCATGGTGCTGTTATCGGTATTCTGAAGCTCATAGTTACTGCTGATGATCATCTTTCCGGAATCTCCGTAATCAAGGATCTGCTTACTGATGTGCTTTGAGTTCACCTCCCGCTTACCGGTAACCTGCGTATAGAAGAAATTGAAATCGGCAAATTCATAAAGGTCATCAACTTCGATTATTCTGTGGAACCTTGTGAATCCGTCATAAATAAATTCTGTCTTCTCTGTAATGTCTTTGCGCTTTGCACCAATGTAAAATGACGGCCTGGTAAGGGTTGCCGCCTGCGTGATCAGTGATTTTCCACTTCGGCCGCTGCTCTGGCCAATCTGCGATATCTTCAGGTCCTGTAAAAACACCAGCCAGGGTTTCCCTGGATTTTTATATTCGCTGCAAAGGAAGCCAAGTACAAACATGATGTTTGCCATCAGCAGGTCCTGTTCTTTCTTCTGAAGCTCGCTGAGTGCCTTCTTTCCTCCTTCTTCTGCCTGCCAATGGATGTTTGCTACATCTCGAAGAAACCTTACCCATACAAAATCGCTGTCATTTATCGTGACCTTATACCTGTCGATCTCAGGGAAATTTGCTATCTCGATGTTAATGTTTTCGCGCTCGGCATCGGAACTGGCCTGTTTCATGCGGTCAAGAAGCTCCTGGAACTCCGGGGTGGCCACCACCTCAATGGCCGGCCGGTTCTCTAACCATATAGGCTTGTCAATCACGTGGCTGATCTTGGTTCCGTTGATATCGATAGATCGCAGGATGTAATTCGGGATGTCTTCGTGCGGTACCTTTTCAATCTTCTCCTTTGTTATGCGTAGGCTCGACTTTTCAAAATGCAGGTATTCTGTATGGGAATCAAAATTATTGAAGTTGAGCTCGATTTCTTTCAGCTCCTGTAGGTTGTTCTCGCTGATCTGGTTTGATGAATTAATCTTATTCAGGATGGCCACCTCGTCAATCAATCCCTTACTGCGGATCCACTCCTTGGTGAAGCGCTTGATCATTTTCTTCACCTGGTCAGGGTGAATGAGATCTACCTTTTTACCTTCTACCCTGGCATAACAGTAGCCGGCCTTACGGTGATATTCCGAATCGGTGATGTACCACCCGTGCGACTGCAGAAAATAATAGTAATTCTCGAGGTTCACCGAGTAATTGACTTCGGTATCCCCATTTTGTTTCGTGGTGACGTTCTTCTGCCAGAATTTCATGGGGAATGAACGCCGTTTCATCACATTGAACTGATGGTAGGTCTCATCCTGGTTGCTTCCGGCAATGTTGATGAAATCCTTGATATCCTTGCAGGGGTTCCCGCGCCAATCCTTCTTGTGTTTAAGCCAGTCGGGAAGCTGTATGGTGCATAAATTGATGTGCCGGTGTGCAAATTTCATGGCATTGGCCTGACCGGTAGGATCCAGGTCCATCAGCTGGTAGTGGTTCTCGCAAAGGTTGTCTACCTCTTCAAACTGCTTCCCATCCATTTCAGCGCTTTCGCTGTTAAGCCAGTACACATGCAAGCCCAGACTAGCAACATTCAAAGCATCGGATTCACCGGAGCATCTTACCAGATCCTTGACCCGCGGCTGCTTATACTCAGGACCTGAATAGTTGTAGTTCCCGTCATTGTCGACAAACTCATTCTCGATATCTTGTAGCTGCTTCAGGCCAAAAATGTAATTGGTAGGCTTCTGGCCAACATAAGAGAACCGGTATTTCTTGTCAAACTCGTGGGGTTTGTAGATCTTCTTGAAACTGCCCTCGTCAAGCACGAAAATCGGGTAGTCTGGCGTTGATGCAAAAATGTGAACGATATCCCTTTTATATTTCTCGCTGTAGCTACACATTTCGTAACGTTCAACCGACTTGAAATGAAAAATTTCAAGTAACTCAGGGGTGACATAGCGCCCGATCGCGCGCAGGTCGCTCTCACTTGGGCGATCCTTATATACAAAATTATAGTTCCCCTTCTTGTCAGTGGGGTCAACTTCCCTCCAGCTGTAATCGGCTTTGTAGGACGGTTTTTTGAACTCGTCACGCCCTACCGAATGTCGTATTACCACATCTTCAATCCAGCGCAAGGCATCGATGTAAACCAGATCCTCCTTGTACATCACGAAAGCGATCGCGTTCATGCTATTTACCTCGGACTGGTTCCCGAAATCTGTGATTTTCCACTGACCCTTGTAATAATTTACTTTGGCCGAAGCCGTTTTTTCGTCACTACGAACCTTCACAAAATGTTTCCGGTCACGGAAATCAACGCCAGGGAAATAATAAGCAAACACATCGTGCCCCTCATGTGTCGCATCCAGAATCCTTCCTTGATCAATGTATTCCATCATGCAGGTATTTCTTCAAGCAATACGAACCTGAAGGTTTTCGCCGTCTTTAACTCAGGATACTTCCGCTCCAGGGCATCCCGTAGCTTGTCTTTCGGAAGTCCATAGGTCATCAGGGCAAAACTTTCTGGATAATCGGGCCACGGATAATTCCACTGATCATGCCAGATGGCCTGTATCTTCTCCTTTGTGCGAGGATTCTCACATATGATCTTCTCACCTCTATCCGGAAGTTTACCGGGGTAGCAAATGGCGAAAAACCGGCTTGACGGCCTGCCCTGATCTATCTTAATTTCCATGTAAATGCCTTTTATGGGTTGGGATACCTGTGGCCTCTGCCTTCACAGAAGGGCAATCGTCACACATACCGTAATTATCTGACGCTTCCTGTTCGGTTATTGGGTCTTCAACTTTTATTGTCCAGGAATAACCGCATTCCGGACATCTGAGTAAAAATTTGGTGTAGGTTTTCATCGTTTTTTGGTTTAAAAAGCCCCCCCGCCTCTGCGGGGGAGCGTGATTTTGCTGATCGGAACGAGTGAAAATCTTTTAAAAGGGTGCCGGGGGATTTAAAAACGCTTTATGACACAGTTATCGAGGTATGAAACCGGCACCCTTACGCTATTTTGATTGATCCAGTTGCTATGAGAATAATTGATCCAAGTCCGATGAATGCGAAAACTACTGTCATTGCCAGACAGCCAAAAACGATACGGTTTGTCAGCTCATCAGCCGGTCCCATATCGACTCCTTCATAAAAATCCTTTTTTCCCATAGCAGTATGATTAAATGGTTATGATTTTGCTTTTGTAGGCATACTCGATCAGTTGCTTTGGAGCAGTGGCCCCTGAGAATCCAAGCTTCTGATATATCCTGGTAACATGATTGTGAACGGTAGACGGAGAGATGAACAACCGGTCGGCTATTTCCTCCTCGGTGAACTTTACGAATAAGCGAATCACCTCGATCTCCCTGGGAGAAAGGGTCCTGGTAAGAACTGGCCGGCAGATATGCCACCGGCACTGATGCCTTACCGGGCAGCTGACCACCTCCGTAATAAAGTTGAAATCATCATCAACATCGGGAAGGCCATCCTTCTGTGAAAAATTGCAGGCGCAAAACTGATAGACCCGGCCATACTCTTTTCCGGGTCCTTCACCGATCCACTGGCATAACTCGCTATATACCTCAGGATAATTATCCCGGATCCTTGCGTCGGCCTCTATAAGGAAACTGCGGCCCAATGTCGAAAACTGAGAGATGTCACCTGAAGTGAGATCTTCACAGAGCAGCATGTTCCGGCCGGTATTCCAGTAAAATTCTTTCATGCCTCAGAAGGGATGTTAAAATCGAGTTCCACACCTTCTCCCACAATGCCGGCAATAATTCTCTGCTGAAGGTTGGTAAAATCCCCTTTACGAAGCTTCAGGTAAAAAGTCTCCTTTGAGATCTCCAGCTCATGGCAAATCCTTTCCCGGAGTACCAGGTGAGTTACTTTCTGCTCCTGGTAATAATCCTTGAAGCTTATTTTTCTACGGTTTTCCATTTTTCGCTTTGTTTATTAAACTGTTTTTGTTATTTTCTCACTGCGAATGTAATATTTATCTGAAACCGTTGCATATTTTTCTGACGAAATATCAGAAATATATGTTATTTAGAAAGCGTCTTAATAATGGACTACCAAAAAATCAAGCATTTGTTTGAAAGCAGATTCCCGTCGCAGAATGCTGCAGCAAAGGCAATTGGTATGTCAGGCACGGGTTATAGCACAATGATAGCAAAGCATACAATGACCGTTGAGACGCTAGAATTAATTCTGAGAATTATAGACGCCCCGATAACAGATTTTTTTGACGCCCCCATACCACCCGT
Source organism: uncultured Prolixibacteraceae bacterium (assembly GCA_964472165.1). Taxonomy (GTDB): domain Bacteria; phylum Bacteroidota; class Bacteroidia; order Bacteroidales; family Prolixibacteraceae; genus UBA1413. The sequence goes on from CAYYJE010000064.1 coordinate 8,162, forward strand.
CCCAAGCAAGTGTAACGACCCACAATGTCAGTACGAAAAGGAAGAGCTTAAAACCACTGTAAAAGAGGTAAAAGCTTTGAATGCTCAGCTTACAGAAGCTTTAGTCAACCTGAGCAGGAGAGGAGGGACCGGCCAGGGAGAGATTGCGGGTGGTATGGAAACACCCGGTAAAACAGGATAACAGACAATTAATCCCCTACAATCATTACAGACAAAACAGACACAGTACAATACCCGAAGAATCAGCTTAATAAGTCGGGGTGATGGTTCCAGTCACCCCGACTTTTTTTTCTGCCTGACCCTCAAACCCCGCGAATCTCAATTGATATGATACCCCTGACTGGTCAGTTCTGTGTGGAGGAAACGGTTGTATTTCCTCTCATCAAGGGGATAATCCCAGCAACCCAGACTGTGATAAATTTCCCCGCCAAAACCCGACTTGAACTTATACAATCCGTAGAGCGGGTGCGAGGGATCGGAATTGGGCGATACCCCGAACATGTCGTAGCCTGTACATCCCCATTCTTTCGCGATTCTTATGGCTTCCCACTGCAGGGCATAGGTGGCCATTTTATTACGGCCTGCACCCGAAGAGGCCCCGTAGAGATAGTAGCCCCGCTTCTCTGAAATTATAAGGAATAAAGCAGCCAGCGGGTTATGTCCTTCCTCTGCGATAAGCAGGTGAACCTTGGCGGGGGAACTGGTGCTTTCTGCCCGGGCAGTCAGTACCGCTTCGAAATATTTCACATCGTTAAGCGTCAGGCGATTCCGTAGCGCCGTCTCCTGGTACAACCTGTACCACGTGTCAATGCTTTCCAATCCCGCCGACCGCACGGTGATCCCCTTGCGGTAGGCCAGTCCTATATTGTAGCGGGTCTTGGGCTTCATTTTTCCCAGAATGATATCCGTTTCGGGCTGCAAATCGATGAAAATCGTGTTGGCGGGCAGGATGTTGGTTTGTGCCTTCCGGAAATTCCTCCCGATAGTGTTGAAATTGAAGCGCAACTCCCGGAACCTTGGGTCGGGCTCTCCCATCCAGTAACCCTTTTCGTCATAATTATCGCTCTCCCTGGCCCAGTATGACTCCCAGAAGAGGTCATACCTGATCATGATGCAATTTGCCGGGAGATACGAACGGAGGCTCTCCGACAGCTCTTCCAGAAAAGGGCCCTGCACCTCTTCGTCGGGTTCCAGTTCCGGACCATAAGGCACGTAGGCCAGGGAGTCCCCGTTGCCCAGCTGCCTGATCAGCACCAACAGGTCGGAATGGATGTGTCCCTTCTCCCCGGAAGCGGCGTACACCCCTGATCGATCTGACCTGAAATCGATGGCCAGGGAGGTCACTCCAAGCCGGTTTTTCACATCGGACCAGAAAGCGGTTTGCTGCAGAATCGGGGTGCGGTATAACTCCCCTGTCTCCTTGCGTATGATATCAGAAAGCATGATGACAAACAGTTAAATAGTTATCAATCTGAATTTTAGTATAAAAAACAGCAAAGTTAACCTTTCTTTCCGGGAATAAAAACCAGCAGCAAGGGAATGGAGACAATCCCCCGCTGCTGATCAGAATAGTCCGGAAATGAACTCAGGCCTGTGCTACAGCGACTGCCACAGCCACAGAAGCGCCGACCATCGGGTTGTTCCCCATGCCGATCAGGCCCATCATTTCCACGTGAGCCGGGACAGAAGAGGAACCGGCAAACTGGGCGTCAGAGTGCATCCTCCCCATGGTATCGGTCAATCCGTATGATGCAGGTCCGGCAGCCATATTATCGGGATGCAGGGTACGACCTGTACCTCCTCCCGAAGCTACCGAGAAATATTTCTTGCCCTGTTCCAGACACTCCTTTTTATAAGTGCCGGCTACCGGATGCTGGAACCGGGTAGGATTCGTGGAATTCCCCGTTATCGAAACATCCACTCCTTCCAGGTGACAAATCGCCACACCTTCACGCACATCATCCGCACCATAACAGTTAACTTTTGCCCGCTCACCCGTGGAATAGGCTTTGCGCATTACAATTGTCAGTTTACCGGTGGCGTAATCAAACTGTGTCTGCACGTAAGTAAACCCATTGATCCGGGCGATGATCTTCGCTGCATCTTTGCCCAGTCCGTTCAAGATGACCCGCAAGGGTTCCTTTCTGACACGGTTTGCCGACTTTGCAAGCCCGATGGCTCCTTCAGCAGCAGCAAACGATTCATGCCCGGCGATGAAAGCAAAACATCTGGTTTCTTCCCTCAGCAGCATAGCCGCAAGGTTGCCATGCCCAAGGCCTACCTTTCGGTCATCGGCCACCGAACCCGGTATACAGAAAGCCTGAAGTCCTTCACCCAGCGTGGCGGCAATTTCCGCTGCCTGGGTTTGTCCTTTCTTTATCGCTATGGCTGCCCCGGTAATATAAGCCCAGCATGCATTCTCGAAGGCAATAGGCTGGATGCCCTTCACAATTCCAAAAACATCGACTCCCTTGTCGTCACATATCTTTTTTGCCTCGTCAAGGGAAGAGATCCCGTATGAATTCAACACCTTGATAATCTGGTTGATTCTTCTGTTATAACTTTCAAATAATGGCATAATTGTTTCCTCCTATTCTTTACGTGGATCTATCTTTTTTACCGCATCGTCCATCCGGCCATACTTGCCTGAGGCTTTTTTAACCGCCTCTCCCGGATCGGTCCCCGATTTTATCATGTCGAGCATGCGTCCCAAATTGATGTATTCGTATCCGATGATTTCGCTGTCGGCATCGAGTCCGATCCGGGTCACATACCCTTCGGTAATTTCAAGGTACCTGGGACCTTTGGCCACTGTTCCGTACATGGTTGCGGTGACGCTGCGAAGACCCTTTCCAAGATCTTCCAGTCCGGCACCAATAGGCAGTCCGCCTTCCGAAAAGGCAGTCTGCGTGCGGCCATAGACGATCTGCAAAAACAGCTCCCGCATGGCGGTGTTGATGGCATCACATACCAGGTCGGTATTCAGGGCTTCCAGAATGGTTTTTCCGGGCAGGATTTCCGACGCCATGGCGGCAGAATGGGTCATTCCCGTGCAACCAATGGTTTCCACCAATGCTTCCTCGATGATGCCATTCTTTACATTCAGTGTGAGTTTACATGCCCCTTGCTGAGGAGCACACCATCCCACCCCGTGTGTCAGTCCCGAGATATCTTTTACCCCTTTGGCTTTCACCCACCGGCCCTCTTCAGGAATGGGCGCGGGACCGTGATTCGCGCCCTGGGCCACGCAAATCATCCCTTCCACTTCGTGTGTAAAATTCATTTTTTTACGATTTTAAGGTTTACCGCTGATTCCGGGGAAAACCCGGTTTAGAAAATTTCTCAACCAAAAGTAAGCAATCCCCAACTAACTGAGGAAAGAAAATCCGGCTTTTGGAAAAGAAAAATTGAAATTCCCCCCGCATTGGTTTCGGGGAATGCGCCTGCCGGAATTGAAGCTCCTCGCGGCAGAGCCGGCGAGGAATCCGATTCCGTCAAGGACTTCCTTATTGCGTTGTTCGCTTACCCCGCGGCAGAGCCGACGGGGAATGCGCTCACCGGAATTCAAGCTTTCGGACACAGATCCCTGGTTGAAAATTTTTACATTTTCTTTATACCCTGCTCCTGATTCTTAATACCGTTTTTATTATTCCTGCACTTCATTTGTGATGCAGTTTCAAACCATTTTCAGAGTGGGAACAGCAACTGGATCACAAATTAAAAAGAGAACTGAATCTATCAGTTTTATGCGCGAAGTTGTTAACATGGGTATCGTTTTCAAGGTAATCAGCCGAATCCTCTATATCATTTCCGGCGCATTGATTTTCTGTGCCGGGATCGCCTTTTTCTACCGGGAGGAAACCGGTCCTTTCCTGATGCCCTCCCTGATATCCCTGTCCGGTGGGGCAGTGTTGCATCTGTTTACTTTCCGGCAGAAAAGGGAAAAACCGGTTCACAGGAAGGATGCATACCTTGCGGTTACCCTCTCCTGGCTCCTGGTTAGCCTGATTGGGTGTTTGCCGTTTATCCTCTCAGGGTATATTCCTTCCTTTGTGGATGCCTTCTTTGAATCCATCTCAGGTTTTTCCACCACCGGAGCCTCCATCCTGACGGATATTGAGTTTCTCTCCAAACCGGTGTTATTCTGGAGAAGCCTGACACATTGGATCGGGGGAATCGGCATTATTGTGCTGGTGATCCTTATTATGCCCTCGCTGCATATCGGCAACTATCACCTTTTTACCCTCGAATCATCGCTGAAGGAAAAAATACAGCCCAAAATTGTAAAGGTAGGTTACCGGATCCTTATAATCTATTGTACGTTAACCCTTGCAGAAATCCTCCTCCTGATGCTGGGAGGAATGAACCTGTTTGAAAGCGCATGCCATGCCTTCGGGACAGTCGCCACCGGGGGATTCTCACCCAAAAACAGCAGCATCATTGAATATTCACCGTACATTCAGTACGTCATCATGCTTTTTATGCTTTTATCAGGCATCAACTATGTGATCCATTACTCCCTGATCAAAAGAAGATTTTCAAAAATCAGGGAGAATGAAGAAGTCCGGTTTTACCTGCTGGTAGTTTTTATCATAAGCTCTTTAATTACCCTTTCCCTGTACGCCGGGTTGCACAGGCCATTTGAACAGGCATTCAGGGAAGCTTTTTTCCAGGTAATTTCGATCATCACATGTACCGGCTTTGCGTCGGCAGATTATATGCTTTGGCCATCGTACGCCTGGTTTACCATTTTCCTGTGCATGTTTCTGGGGGGAAGTACCGGTTCAACAGCAGGCGGAATAAAAATGGCCCGTCATCTGGTTCTTCTCAAGAATCTGAATCGGTCATTCCGGCAAATCACCCATCCCCAGTTAATCCGTCGCATTCAACTGAACCAAAACAGTCTGGATGAAGAGTCCAACAATTCCATTCTCTCTTTTATCCAGATTTATACAATTGTGTTTGTGATCGGTACCGCTGCACTGATGCTCAGTGGGTTGGATGCCATGGTTGCCGGCAGTTCCGCAGCCACTTGTATGGCCGGGATCGGTCCGGGATTAGGAAGTGTGGGGCCAGTAGGCAATTACGCACATCTGCCCGTTTTGGCCAAATTGATTCTCTCAGGGCTGATGCTTGCAGGCCGGCTGGAAATTTACACGGTTCTGATGCTGTTTACCCGTGAGTTCTGGAAAAACTAAAAAACTCAGAAGGATCAGATAATTCACTAATTTTGAATAAGCATTGAAGAACATGAAATTGATCAAACAGTTTTCGCGACTGGAGTCACTGAAATCCAGTTCAGAAATCCGCCATTATCTGATTTCCATCCTTACAATTGGTGGTACTGCAATTCTGTGTGCGCCGTTTTCCGGTTACCTGAATTACCACATGGTTTCATTCATCCTGCTGTTTGTTGTTTCCCTCCTCTCCACCTTTCTGGGAATTGGCCCGGTATTGCTGGCCTCAACCCTGAGTGCCCTTGCCTGGGACTACTTTTTCATTCCACCGCACTACACCTTTAAAATTGAAAAACCTGAGGACATCCTGATTCTGGGGTTATTTTTCATCATCGTAGTGGTAAACGGCATTATGACTACCAGGATACGCCGGCAAGAAATGGTTGCACGGGAAAGGGAAAAACGAACCCATGCACTTTTTCTCCTTTCCCGGGGTCTTTCCGGTGCCAGCGGAATGGAAGAGGTGACCAAAGCAGCCACAGAAGCCATCCAAAAATATTTCTCTTTTGATCCCTGTTTTATTTTACAGGATGGAAACCATAAACTGGACGTGAACAACTGCAAACCCTTTTTAAAGAGACTCACTCAGGAAGAGATCCAGGTGGCACAATGGGTGTACTCCCATTCCAGGGAGGCAGGTGCCCTTACGGAAAATCCATTTGCCGTGGAATCCACATTCTTCCCGCTCACCGGAACCCGGATCAACCCGGGGGTAGTCATGTTCCGGCAGTCCAAAACAATGGGGCACGAACAGAAATCTTTCTGGTATACATTCATCGCCCAGGTTTCAAATGCAATGGAAAGAGAATTCCTTGGTGAACTGGCACAAAAGGTCCGCTTCCTGGACGAATCGGACCGCCTTTACAAAACCCTCTTCAACTCGATATCGCATGAGCTGAGGATCCCGGTAGCAACCATTATGGGGGCATCTGATTCCATCCTTCATTCAGGAAATTCAAAAAATGTCCAGTCTGCACTGTGCCGGGAAATCTTCACCGCCTCGGTGAGACTGAACCGGTTGATTGAGAATCTGCTGAACATGTCAAGAATCGAAAGCGGACACATTTCACTCCGGCCTGATTGGGTGGATGTCAACGATCTTGTCAATAAAGTCATAGAAGATCTGAAAGAAGAGCTGAAACCCTTCTCCCTGAAATTCTCAGTTGCGGATGAAATGCCACTTGTATGGCTGGATTTTGGTATAATGGAGCAGGTATTGTATAACCTGCTGTTCAATGCAACCCAGTATGCCCCTGCCGCATCAGATATCGGGTTGATAGCCAGCTATCAGAATGGCAGCCTTGAAGTGGAAATCACCGATGAAGGTCCGGGTTTTCCCGAAGAAGTAATCGGACAGGTTTTTCAGAAATTCTTCAAGGTAAGTGCCGGAAATACAGGTGGTTTGGGATTAGGGTTGTCGATTGTGAAAGGATTTGTGACTGCCCACAACGGCACCATCTCCATCGAAAACAGGGATAAGGGAGGGACCAAATTCACCCTCCGGATTCCTTCCGGAAAACCCGATATGATCAATCTTCAAAATTAAATACAGGATGAACGTGAAAGAAACCATTCTGGTGATCGATGACGAAGTCCAGATCCGTCGTTTGCTGGAAATAACCCTGTCGGCTAACGGATATCAGATCCTTTTGTCCGCGAATGGCAAAGAAGGACTCGTTGCAGCCGCTACCCACCACCCTGACCTGGTCATCCTGGACCTTGGCCTTCCCGATATCGATGGGCACGAGGTACTCAAAAAAATGCGGGAGTGGAGCCATAAACCGGTGATCGTTTTATCGGTGCGGAGTGCTGAAGATGAAATCATCAAGGCACTCGACAACGGTGCCAACGATTACCTTACCAAACCCTTCAGGACAGGGGAATTGCATGCCCGGGTACGGGCCGCCATCCGCAGCGGCCATACAAAAGGTGACTCTGTCATACTGGAGTTCGGCCAGTTGAAAATTGACCTTAACAGCCACCTGGTACTGAAAGGGGACATGGCAATCAAACTTACTTCCACGGAATACAACCTGCTGGTTTTAATGGCCAGAAACCAGGGGCGGGTACTTACCCATCAGTATATCCTGAAAGAGATCTGGGGCTACGGATATATCGGACAATCGCAATATCTGCGTGTTTTTATTGCCCAGTTAAGGAAAAAACTGGAGGTGAATCCTTCAAAACCCACGCTGATCGTGACGGAATCGGGTATTGGATACCGGTTCGGATGATGTAAAATATCGCCACCACACCCCTCTCAAAAATAGAATTTGCAGAGCCTCGCCAATCTACCCCAAAAAAAAATTTCATAAATTTCAAGCCCACCTCGAACAATTGAACTACGCGCTTGTTCAAGTTATGTATAACAAAACGGTTAAAACGCAACTTGAGAAAAATAAAATATTGACCTGATGTATTTTACAACTGTTAACAATAATTTAATAACTATTTTCGATAAAAACGGGGGATTGCATCCAAAAATGTTTTAAATTGCTCGTGATTTAAAATGTAATTGAAGTGTGATGGAACAGTTTACCCCTTCCAAAACTCAATACAATTGTGGGATGAATTGTATTTCTTTTATAAAGATTTCTGTGATTTACCCTTAACGCAATATGGGCTTATAAATTGAATTAACTCCAAAAAAGAATGATTATGAGAAGACTTCTACTATTTTTAAAAGGAATCGCAACAGCCTTGCTGTTGTTGACCAGTCTGGAAGGGCATGCGCAGTTCCAGACTTGCGGAGAATGTACCAATTCAAACCAGGACAAAACCCTGCAAAGTGTTTTTCTGGGCGATGTAAACGGGACTCCCCTCCCCTCCACTTACCAATGCACACTGGGAGAGACCAACAAGGTCTATTTGTACGCCACTTTTGCCGGAAATGCAACACGGTATTCCCTCTATGTCCAATTCAGGTTATTGATTGACGAGGAAGTGGACAGGGATTTTGGAAAATGCTTCTTTTACCAGCAGGCAATTCCGACTGGGGCCCCGGTACTGATTGACTCCATTCAATGGGAGTGCGGGGCAGAAGTAAAACTGGCCGACTATTTTATGTCGTGGCAGGTAAATGCAGGAGCCACAGCTTGTGGTTGTGCCAGCTACCATGGATGTTATGAAGCTGCCGAAGCCATTGTGGCCAAGGCTCCCCTGGTTGCCCGGATGGATTACACGGCTTCGTGCGAACCGGGAAATGCCGCACAAAGCGTGGTATTTGAAGACAACTCCACGGGAGGTACTTTCTATAAAGTGGGTGAACCCTACAGTTATTTATGGAATTTTGGAGCTGCTGCCGATTATACAATCACGGAAGGTACGCTTACCTCCAGCCTTGTTAAGGTCAAATGGCTCACACCCGGACTTAAGGCTGTTAGTTTGACCGTAACCGATTCCACCCTGGTTTCCGATGTGGTTACCCGGAATATCAACATCACCTCCTGTTTCCACCTGACCGCTGCCGCCCAGCCCGGCACATTTGAATGTTCCAATGCCGCCGGACTGGCCACATGGCTGGCGACTGCCGGCGGTGCCACCACTTCGGGACAGACAGGCACTGTGACATGGACCTATGCGCCCTACACCCTTGCCGGAGGTTGCGCCCCTTATACCGGTACCGCCACCGTGCTCTTCACCGGAACCGATGGTGCCGGGAGCACAGTCACCACCAGCGCCCTGCTGACGATTAAAGATAGCACTGTTCCGGCTATTGTTATCCAGGCCGCTCCGCAGACTGTGGAATGCGACGGTGCAGGGAATACAACCGCTTACAACACCTGGCTGAATGCCCATGCCGGAGCAACCGCCACCGACAACTGTGACGCCACGCTTACCTGGAGTTATGAGGCAGGGAGCTGGACAGCCACCTGCGGGAATACAAAAAACATCTCTGTCACCTTCTATGCCACCGACGATTGCGGAAATAAATCGGCAGGCACCACCGCTGTCTTCACCATTGAAGATAAAACGGCTCCTGCAATTACGACTCCTGCCGCCGGTAAAACCGTGGAATGCGACGGCGCCGGCAATGTGACCGAATACAATGCCTGGCTGACAGCCCATGCCAATGCCGTGGCTTCCGATGTCTGCGGAGGTACCCTTGACTGGACTTATACTGCAGGAAGCTGGAGCGACGACTGCGGCCTTACCAAAGCCATCTCTGTCACCTTCTATGCCACCGACGGGTGCGGCAACAAATCGGCCGGAACGACAGCCACTTTTACCATTCAGGATACCACCAA